>NZ_JBEXXN010000015.1:0-125756 GCF_040630445.1 Streptomyces sp. NPDC005805 | reverse complement strand
GCACCCCGCCGATGTGGTCCTCGTGACCGTGTGTGAGGACGATGCCCTCGATGTCGTCGAGGCGGTCCCGGAGGGTGCCCGGTCCGGCCCCGCTTCCGTGTGTGCTCTCAGGCGGCGCGGAGTTCCACGGTGCCGTCCGGGCGGGGGGTCACGGTGAGCCGCGTCAGGTCGCCGACATGCAGGTCCGGGGCGAAGGCCGCCGCGCGCGGTCCGACGCCGACCACCCGCATGCCCGCCGCCCGCGCCGCCGCGATGCCCGCCTCGGAGTCCTCGAAGGCGACGCAGTCGGCCGGGGCGAAGCCGAGGTCCGCCGCGCCCTTCAGGAAGCCCTCCGGGTCCGGCTTGCTCGCCCCCACGCTCTCCGCCGTGACCCTGACCTCCGGCAGCGCCAGCCCGGCCGCACCCATCCGGGCCGTCGCCAGGGCGAGATCGGCCGAGGTCACCAGGGCGTGCGGCACACCCGCGAGGGCGGCCAGGAAGGCGGGGGCGCCGGGGACGGGGACCACGCCGTCGGTGTCGGCGGTCTCCCGGGCGAGCATGGCGCGGTTGTCCGCGAGGTTCCGCTCCATGGGCCGGTCCGGGAGGAGGGCGGCCATCGTCGCGTGGCCCTGCCGGCCGTGGGCGACCTTCATCACCGCGTCCGGGTCCAGCCCGTTCTCGACGGCCCAGGCGCGCCAGATCCGCTCCACCGGGGCGTCCGAGTCGACCAGGGTCCCGTCCATGTCCAGCAGGACGGCGCGGGCGGTCAGGGCGAGGGGCGTGGCGGGGCCGGCGGCTGCCGTCATGAAGGGCTCCAGGGTCCGGGGGAGGGTGCGGGCGCGGCGTCGGGGACGAGGCGGGGCCCGGGAGAAGGGCCCGGAGAAGAGAACAAGCGGCTCCGCCCGCCGGTCAGGGAGTACGGGCGGAACCACTTTGTTCCTTCACGATACAAAGAAGCGGCCCGAACACCAAATCGGTGCGGTGGCGGTTCGGTGCGGTGGCGTTCCGGACCGGTCCGTCTCAGGGCCGCCGGGTCTCGGACTCCAGGGCGCGGCGGGTCTCGGGGCCGTAGACACCGAGGGGGTCGCTCTGGATGCCGCGGTGCCACTGGTACACCTTCACCGCGTCCTCCACGCCCTGGTCGAAGATCCCGTCGGCCCGCTCCTCGCGGGAGTAGAGCCACAGCTGCTGAAGGCGTTTCTGCAGGTCGCGTACCTCGGGGCCGGTGTCGCCCCGGCTGAGTGAGGCGGGCGCGAAGCCGGGCGGCGGCGGTTCCTCGGCCCCGTCGCCGCCCCCGGTCTCCGGCACGTCCCCGTCCGAGACCGAGCCCGAGGCGGACGCCGTCGAGGACGGCGACGGCGCGGCCGGCGCGCTGCTCACCGGCACGGACCGGGTGGCGGACGCGGACGGCGAGGCGGTCGGGGACGCCGACGCGGACGGGGAGGGCGAGCCGGACCGGGAGGGCGCGGGCGACCCCGAGGGGGAGCCGGTCGGCGAGGCGGGGGCGGAGGGCGCGTCGGGGCCGAGGTTGAGGCTCGGCCCGCCGCCGTTCTCCCGGTCGGGCATGGACACCCGGTCCCGCTCGCCCTCCCCGGCGAACAGCCCGGACGCGTACGCGGCGGTCCCGGCCACGGCGAGCGCGGCGGCCGCGGCGACGATCCCGGCGCCCCGGCGCCGTGCTCGGGGCCGGGGCTCGGCACCGGTCCCGGGTCCGGCGGGGCCGAGCAGGGGCGGCAGCTCGCCGCCGGGCCCGGCGGGGGTGTGCGGGTCCGCGCCTGGCGCGGCGGGGTCGTGGCCGTACGGCGCCCACGGGGCCGCGCCGCTCGCGTCGCGGGCGTTTTCCGGCTGACCCGGGCCCGATCCGGAGGGCGACCACGCGTCCGCCCCGCCGCCCGCGTGCAGGGGCGGCAGCGGCGCGGGGCCGCCGGTGCGGCCGTGCGGGCGGGGTATTCCGCCGGCTCGGGCGGCGTCGCCCGGCGCGCCGTGGCCGTACGACCACGAGTCCGCCGCGCCGTCCTCGTCCCGGGCCCGGCCGGACCCGGACGGCGCCCACCGGTCCGCCGCGCCGCGTATGCCGTCCTCGCCGTCCCCGCGCACGGGCGGCAGGGGCGCGGTCGGCTCGTCGTCCACGGCCCGGTGGCCCCGGTGGCCGAACGGACCCGCGCCCGTCCCGCCACCCGAGACGGGCGGAGACGAGCCCGCGGCGAGCGGCGCGGCCCCGCCCGGCGGTGGGAACTCCGCGCCCTCCGAGTCGAGGGTGACGTAGGGGCGGATGCGCAGCGGGTCGAAGTCCTCCGCCGCCGCGATCTCCGCCGCGCGGCGGGCCTCCCGGTCGGCGTGCCAGGCCGCCGCCTCGGCGGGCCAGTCGTCACGGGCCCCCGGCCGCTCCGTGGTGGCGGCCCATCCGGCGGACGCGGCGCACACGCAGCGGGGCCCCGGCCCCGAGCCGGTGGCCCCGGGTCTGCCGCACTCCTGACATGTGTCTCCGGTCATGACCGGCACCCCTCCCCTTGGAATGCCGCACATTATGCACGGCGGTGTGATCCACCCCACGGCGGCCCGGCGAGGGCTCCGGCGGTGTGACCCACCCCACGGCCGCCCGGCGAGGGCTCCGGCGGTGTGACCCACCCCACGGCCGCCCGGTCACCCCACGGCCGCCCGGCCGCCCGGCGCGCGGCCGGCTCGGCAGGCCGTAGCCCGCCCCACCCACCACGATGGAGGGGCGCGCACCCAGGAGCGCGCCCACGGGCACACCGAGGAGGGCACCCAGAAGCACACCGAGGCACGCGCACCGCACGGAAGCCGCACCGACCGACCCGCACCACCCCCGAGCGCACCGCGCACAACCGCGCAAAGGAGAGACCGCATGGCCCAGGACGTCAGGCCGGCGACGACACCGCCGGCGCCGGGCGAGGGACAGAACCGGCGCACCGTACTCGTCGCCATCGGCGCCCTGCTGCTGGGCATGCTGCTGGCCGCCCTCGACCAGACCATCGTCGCCACCGCCCTGCCGACGATCGTCAGCGAACTCGGCGGCATGGACCACCTGTCCTGGGTCGTCACCGCCTACATGCTGGCCTCCACCGCCGCCACCCCCCTCTGGGGCAAGCTCGGCGACCAGTACGGGCGGAAGAAGCTGTTCCAGACCGCCATCGTCATCTTCCTCGTCGGCTCCGCTCTGTGCGGTATCGCGCAGAACATGCCGCAGCTCATCGGCTTCCGCGCCCTCCAGGGCCTCGGCGGCGGCGGGCTGATGGTGCTGTCGATGGCGATCGTCGGCGACATCGTCCCGCCCCGGGAACGCGGCCGCTACCAGGGCCTGTTCGGCGCGGTCTTCGGCGCGACCAGCGTCCTCGGCCCGCTCCTCGGCGGCTTCTTCACCGAGCACCTCAGCTGGCGCTGGGTCTTCTACATCAACCTGCCCGTCGGCGTCGTCGCCCTCCTCGTCATCGCCGCCGTCCTGCACATCCCGGCCCACTCCCGCAAGCACACCATCGACTACCTGGGCACCTTCCTCATCGCCTCGGTCGCCACCTGCCTGGTCCTGGTCGCCTCCCTCGGCGGCACCACCTGGGCCTGGGCCTCGCCGCAGATCATCGGCCTGGCCGTGCTCGGGGCCGTCCTGCTCGTCGCGTTCGTCGCCGTGGAGCGCCGGGCGGCCGAGCCCGTCATCCCGCTGAAGCTGTTCCGGATCCGGACGTTCACCCTGGTGGCGGTCATCAGCTTCGTCATCGGCTTCGCCATGTTCGGCGCGATGACCTATCTGCCGACCTTCCTCCAGGTCGTGCGCGGGGTGTCGCCCACCATGTCGGGCGTCCACATGCTGCCGATGGTGTTCGGGCTGCTGCTCACCTCGACCCTCTCCGGCCAGATCGTCAGCCGCACCGGCCGCTGGAAGGTGTTCCCGATCGCGGGCACGGCCGTCACCGCGATCGGCCTGCTCCTTCTGCACACCCTCACCGAGGACAGCTCCGACTGGCGGATGAGCCTCTGTTTCCTGGTCTTCGGCATGGGCCTCGGCCTGGTGATGCAGGTCCTGGTCCTGGTGGTGCAGAACTCCGTCGGCTACGAGGACCTGGGCGTGGCCACCTCCGGGGCGACCTTCTTCCGCTCCATCGGCGCCTCCTTCGGCGTCGCGATCTTCGGCACGATCTTCACCAACCGCCTGGAGGACAAGCTCGCCGACGCCCTGGCCGGGCAGCGGGTCCCACCGGGCGCGGGGGCCTCCGAGCTGGCCGCCGACCCGCGCGCCATCGCGGAACTCCCCGCCGCGCTGCGCCCCTCGGTCGTCCACGCGTACGCCACCTCCATCACCGACGTCTTCCTCTACGCGGTGCCGGTGGTCGTGGTCGCCTTCGTCGTCGCCTGGTTCCTGAAGGAGGACAAGCTGCGCGGCTCGGTCACCGCGCCCGACGCCAGCCAGACCGTCGCCTCCAACCCGGTGGAACGTTCCTCCCGCGATGAGTGCGCGCGTGCCCTGTCCGTCCTCGGTTCCCGCGAGGGCCGCCGCCACATCTACGAGAAGATCACCGCCCGGGCGGGCTACGACCTGCTGCCCGCCTCCAGCTGGCTGCTGCTGCGCATCAAACGCCACGGCATCGTGGAACCGGCCCGGCTGGCCGAGACCACACCCGTGCCGCTGCGCTCGATCACGGAGGCCGCCCGGGAGATCGAGGGGCGGGGCCTGGCGCGGCGCGAGGGCCTGGACCTGATGCTCACCGACAGCGGGGTGGAGGCCGCCGCCCGGCTCTGCGAGGCCCGGGAGGAGTCGCTCGCGGAACTCCTCGGCGACTGGTGGGGCCCGGACCGCCCGACCGACCTCGTGCAGCTGGTGCGCGAACTCGGCGCGGAGCTGAGCGGCTCGGACGAGGAGGGCCCGCACGCGCACGTCCGGGGCGACCACGAGCGCCCGGCGACGGCGTACCCGGACCGGCACCCGGACGGCAGCCGGCCCGGGGACTGACCCGGCCCGGGGACTGACCTGGTCCGGGGACTGAACCGGCCCGGGGACTGACCCGGTCCGCACGCCTGGGTTCACAGCTCCTTGCCGTACCAGACCTCCATGTACGGGCCCGTGCGGTACGCCGGGATGTCCGCGTACCCGTGCCGTACGTACAGCGCCCGCGCCGCCGTCAGGTCCCGCCGGGTGTTGAGCACCATCCGGCGGGCGCCCAGCGCCCGGGCCTCGTCCTCCAGTCGGCGCAGCAGCAGCCCGGCGCCCGCCCGGCCGCGGTGGCCGGGGCGGACGAACACCCGCGTCAGCTCGGCCCGTTCGGAGTCCAGCAGCAGGACGCCCCCACAGGCCGCGGGCTCGCCCGCCCACCGGCCGACGACGAATTGGCCGGTGGGCGGGGTCAGCAGCGCCGCGCCGTCGTCCGCCAGGCCCTCGTCGATCTCGGCCTCCGTCGCGGGCCGCCCCCAGTAGCTGCCGGCCACGTCCCCGTAGTAGTCCCGGCGCAGGGCGAGAGCGTCGGTGGAGTCGAACCGTTCCGCCGCCAGGGTCCACCCCGCGTCCGCCGTGCGCTCCGCGCCCGCCGTGGGCCCCGTGCCTGTCGTCGTCATGCGCACATCCTGGCTCCCGCCGCCCGGGTGGAGCATCCGGGTTTCGGGTTTGGGCGCCGGATACGGGGCAAGCCGCATCGTCGAGCGCTCCCAAGCAGTGACGAACAGCCAGCCAGGAGTCACGACCCAGGAAGGCAGTCATGTCGACCCTGACCACAGTTCTCATCATCGCGGCGGTGGTCGCGGCGCTGCTGGCGGCCGGTGTCCTGCTCCGGGCCCGTACGGGCACGGGCAGCGGCACGCGCTCGCTCAAGCGGCGCTTCGGCCCCGAGTACGACCGCACCCTCGCACAGCACCACGGTGACGACGAGGCCGCCCACCGCGACCTGCGCGACCGTGTCGAGCGGTACGGCGGCATCACGCCGCTGCCGCTGGAGCCGGCCGCCCGGGAGCAGTACACCGCGCAGTGGACCACCCTCCAGGAGCGCTTCGTCGACGCGCCGCGCCAGGCCGTCGCGGACGCCGAGCAGCTGCTCGGCCGGGCCGCCGCGACCCGGGGCTTCCCGGCCGCCGACAGCCCCGAGGACCAGCTCGCCGCCCTGTCCGTGCACCACCCGCACCATGTGGACAGCCTGCGCACGGTCCGCCACGCGGCCCGCTCCGGGTCCGCGTCCACGGAGGAGCTGCGCGAGGCACTGGTCCACGCGCGCGCCCTGTTCGAGGACCTGACCGAGGCCGGGCCGGGTACGGCGCCCCGCGCCGAAGCCCGCCGGCACGACCGGCGGAAGGAGTCCGCGGGGCGTCGCGGTCACCTGCTCAAGCCGAAGGGAAGTGGTGCGTGATGGCACGCGAGAACCGGGACCGGTGGACCACGGGCAGCGGCGGCGACGAGGCGCGCCGCGCGGCGGCCGCCCCGGCCGGCGACGGGCGGACGAGCCCCGACGTGGCCGTGCCCGCCCAGCGCACCGGCCACCCCACGGCCCCGCCGCCCCCCGCCCCGCCGCCGCCCCCCGTCCCGCCGGCGTCCGCGACCTCCCCGTCGCCCGCGCCGCCGGTCACCGGGCCCCCGGCGACGCCGCTGTCGAAGGCGCCGCTCTCCGCCGCACCCTCCGACGACCCCGGTGCCACGGGCCGGAACGACGGGAGCCGCACACCGGCGCCCGCCGCGACCCCCGCCGCGCCGCGCGGACGGGACACGGCGGCCGGGCCCACCGGGACCACGGACAACGGCACGGGCACGAGCACCGGGGCGGAAACGGGAACGGTCCGGGCGGAACGCGGCGACCGCGGTGAGCGCCGTGACCACCACGTCCACGGCACGGGCACCCCGCCCACGGCCGACGGCCCCCGCGCCGAGCACGCCCCGGGGCGGCGCCCCGAGGACGCCCTCCCCGGCGGCCACCGGACCACCGGCCCCGAGGGCATCGACGGCCACGGCGCCCACGGCCGCCTCCCCGGCGGCGGGCAGCTGCTCGACGACGGCGACCGCGACCGCCTGGGGGAGCGCCTGCACCACGCGCTCGCCGGGTTCGTGGACTCGCCGCGCGACGCGGTCGCCGAGGCGGCCGACGTCCTCGACGAGGCGGAGAAGCGGCTCCTCGCCTCCCTGAAGGAGCGCCGCACCGCCCTGCGCGCGGGCTGGCAGAGGAACGGCGACCCCCGCGACCGCGCCGCCGACACCGAGCAGCTCCGGCTCACCCTGCGGACCTACCGCGAGGTGACGGAACGACTGCTCGGAGCATGACCCCGGCGCCCCCTTCCGCCGGTGACGGCAGAGGCCCCCGTGGCTCACCACGGGGGCCTCTGCCGTGCTCACGGCACGGGCGGGACGTCAGGCGGACTTGGGCGCCGCCTGCTGCACGACCTCGAAGGACCACACCTGCGACCCGGACGCGGCCGGCTTCGGCCGCTCCCCGCCCGCGTCACCACCGGCACCGGCCCCGGCGCCGCCCTGGTGGGCCGCCTTCATCGGGCCCTCCATCCACGCCTGGAAGGACGCCTCGTCCCGCCAGCGGGTGTAGACGAGGTACTGGTCGGTGCCCTCCACGGGACGCAGCAGCTCGAACCACTCGAACCCGTCGGACGACTCGACCGCCCCCGCCCGCGAGGCGAACCGCTTCTCCAGGACCTCCCGCTGCTCGGCCGGCACGGTCAGCACATTGATCTTCACGATGCTCATACCGCCCATCCTCCCGCAGCCCCGTCCACCCCGGTCACCGGCCCCGCCCCGACAGGCGCGAGGCGCGCCCTACGCGGGCCACGCCGTGAGCAGCTCCTCCGGCCCGTAGACCGCGTCGAGCCCCTCGCAGGCGACCCCGCTTCGCGACACGGCGACGAGCGGCAGGGGCTCGTCGCTCAGCGCGGCCCGGTGGCGGTGCAGGGCGGCGAGGTCGTGGCGGTCGAACGGCGAGGTGTCCAGCCATTTGACCGAGCCGGCGAACAGCAGCTCCTTGGCGACCGGTGCGCGGTCCGCCCCGACCAGGTCGATCTCCACGTCGTTGGTGCGGGTCCAGTAGCCGCCCACGACGGGCGCGGCGGGCAGCGGCCCGTCCGGCAGCAGCCGGGCCAGGGCGTCCCGGACGAGCGGTTCGACCGCGCGGCCGCGCCAGCTCGTCCAGTTCTCCCGGACACGGGCGAGCACGAGGTCGCCGCGACCGCGTTCGATCTCCGGTAGGGCGGGGCCCAGCAGCTTCAGCCAGAAGCGCAGATAGGGGTCGGTGATCCGGTACCGGCGGTCCTTCGACGGGCGGGTCGAGACGGGGAGTTCGGCCGCGATCAACCTCTTCTCGGCCAGGAGGGTCAGCGAGCGCTGCAACGACGTGCCGGCCAGGCCGCCCGCCGCCCTGGCGATATTGCTGAAGGTCCGCTCCCCGCTGCCGATGGCGGACAGGACGGCACGGGCCTGGACCTCCTGGGGGAATTCGGCGGCCAGCGAGCGCTCCGCCGAGACGAGCAGGGCGGAGACCGGGTCGGAGAGCGCGTCGCTCAGGAAGTCCCACAGCCCGGTGCCGGGGGTCCACTCGGTGCAGATCAGCGGCAGGCCGCCGGTGACGAGCGCGGCGTCGAAGGCCGCCGCCGCGTCGAGTTCGAGCATCCTGCCGACTTCCGCGGGGTTCAGCGGGCCCAGCACCATTTCCCGCCCGCGCTGGTGGAAGGGGCGGCCGTAGCTGTTCAGGGCCTCCATCATCGACAGGTCGGAGCCGATCAGGACCAGCAGGACGGGCCTGGTCTCCAGCACGCGGTCCCAGGCGCGCTGCAGCATCCCCTCGAACGCGCCGTCCGGGTCCATGAGGTAGGGGAGCTCGTCCATCACGACCACGCTGGGCCGGTCCTGGGGCAGCGCCGCGGCGAGCACGTCGAAGGCCGCGTCCCAGCTCGCGGGCCGGGCCGCGGCGAGCAGGCCGGCCAGCGGCAGGCTGGACGCCGCGGCGTCGGTGGCGAGCCGGCGCAGGTCGGCCTCCGGGGAGGAGCCGGTGGCCGCGAAGAAGAGGAACGGCGCCCCGGACTGCTCCGCGAAGCGTTCGACCAGGCGGGACTTGCCGACCCGCCGCCTGCCGCGCAGCATCAGGCATCTGCCGGGGCGTGCTCCGCCCACCCCGGCCGCCACCTTGCCGAGCTCCCGTCGCAGGATCGCGAGCTCGGCCTGCCGTCCCACGAACTCCGCCATCGCCGGCCTCCCTGGTGAGTCGCGTCACTATCATCGATGTCAGTAACATCGATGATAGTGACATGGGCGGCCCCTGGCGGGTCGGCGCGCTACCCGACCACCCGGGCCACCAGCAGACCGTCCCAGCCCTTGACGCCCACCGTCTGGACGGCCGTCGCGTCGAGGCGGGGGTCGTTGGAGACCAGGTCGAACAGCTCGCGGGTGCCGCGCACCGCCGGGTCGTCGGTGGCCGGGTCGGTGATCGCGCCGGCGCGGATCACGTTGTCCACGACGATCACGCTGCCCGGCTTGGTCAGGCGCAGGGCCCACTCCACGTAACGCGCGTTGTTGACCTTGTCCGCGTCGATGAAGACCAGGTCGAAGGGGCCCGCGCCCGGTTCCTTCTCGATGCGCGGGAGGAGGTCGAGGGCCGCGCCGATGCGGACCTCGGCGACCTTGTCGAGACCGGCCCGGGCCAGGTTGGCGCGGGCCACGTCCGCGTGCTCCGGGCTGTACTCCAGGGAGATCAGCCGGCCGTCCTCCGGCAGGGCGCGGGCCAGCCAGATGGTGCTGTAGCCGCCGAGGGTGCCGATCTCCAGCGCGGTGCGCGCCCCCTGGATCCGGGCCAGCAGGTGCAGCAGCTTGCCCTGGTTCGGGGCGACGGCGATGGCCGGCAGCCCGGCCGCGTCGCTCGCCGCGAGGGCCTCGGTCAGGGCCTCGTCCTCGGGGACGAGCAGCTCGCTGACGTAGCGGTCGACGGAGTTCCACTGATCCTGTGTCATGAGCGCCAACCTAGTTCAGGCCCCGGCGGCCGTGCCCGCCCCGCGCCTCCGGCGCACCCGCACCAGCCACGCGGCCCCCGCCGCCACCAGCCCCGCGCCCCCGGCCAGGGTCAGCAGCCAGGCCGGGACCCCGCCGACCGTCAGCAGCTCGTCCTCGTACACGACCTCCCGGTACGCCGTGTCCGCCGCCGCGCGGCGCAGTTCATGGTCGCCGTCGATCCGTTCCGGGGCGGGGAAGTCCTGGTCCAGGACGGTGAGGAAACGCTCCTGCCCGCCCGTCAGCTCCCCGACCGCCCCGCTGCCCGGGACCCGGCCCGCGAAGACCACCTCGGGCTCGGCGCCGCCGATCGCGGAGGCCGGCTCCATCCGGTGGTCGGCCAGGACGTAGAGGCCCAGCGACTGCGCGGTCTGCGCCCGGCGCGACAGCCGCATCGGGTAGACGAGTTCATCGCTCGCGAAGGTGATCCTCAGCGGGTCGAGGGTGCCGCCCAGCACCGCGTCCGCCTCGCGCGGCGCGAGCCGCACCGCCACGTACTCCCAGCCCCGGTCCACATAGGGGCGCAGGTCCTCGGAGAGGCCGTCGGGGAGGTCGAAGCCGTTCGCGTCGAGCCAGTCGCCGAGGGCGTCCGGGTCGGTGGCGGCGAGCCGGGCGACGTCGAAGTCCCCGAGGCGCTCCCGCCCGACCACGTCCACCCCGGCCGCGCCCCCGGTGCCCGGTGCGGCCCCGGCGCCGTCGTACCCCTCGTACGGCCAGTCCCCGGAACGCGGCCAGAAGTAGTGCCGGGTGCGGTGCTCCGGCGCGGCGGCCCGGGCCAGTTCGGTGAAGACGGCCGCGTCGCCCAGCTCCACTTCCGCCCGGCCGGGCACCGGCATGATCCACGCGGCCTTCCGGGCGTCCCCGCCGACCGTGAACCGCATGACGATCTGTTCGGTGCGCCCGTCCCACGCGACGACCGAGGTCTCCCGCCCCACCGAGATCCGGCTGTCCCGGTCCGGGACCATCGCGCCGCAGCCGCAGGCGTGCGCCGGGGCGATCAGCGCGCCGAGCTGGAGGGCCAGCAGCGCCGTGATCACCGTGAGCAGGCGCGCGTGCGCCCCGCGTTCTTGTATGTTCCCCCGCATACCTCCTGTGACGGGGCCGCCGACCTGGCGGTTCCCGCCCGCCGCCGCCCTGCGGGTGCGACCGGGAAGCGACAATCGGACAGTGGTCGGGGTGACAGTCAGGCGAATGGGGGGTTGCCTGAGTCTTCTCCATGGGGCGGTGCGACGCTCTGTGGACGCCCTGACGGCGGAGTGACCATGGTGGGGAGGCGCGGCGCGACGTGGTGAACGCGGAGCACAGCGTGCGCGGGAGCGCGGCGGATTCGAGGATCGGTGCGGCCAGGACGGCCCTGTGGGTCGTGGCGGCGGTGCTCGCGGCCCGGCAGGCGGCGGCCGTCCTGACCCGGCCACCGGGCGAACGGCTCACCGACCTGGAGACCTGGGTCGGCGAGCAGGGCGTCCTGCACCTCGGCGGCCCCCTCTACGACACCGACCGGTTCACCGGCACCCCCTTCGCGGGCCTGGTGCTCAAGCCGTTCGCGCGGGCCGCCGAGCAGAGCCTCGGGGTCGCCTGGACCTTCGGCACCCTGCTGCTCGTCGCCGCCCTCGGTCTGGTCGTCGCCCGCGCCCTGCCGCCGCCGGTCTCCCGGCGCAGCACCCTGCTCGCCGCGCCCGTCGCCATCAGCCTGCTGATGCTGTCCCTGCCGGTGCGCAACAGCTTCCACCTCGGGCAGACCAGCATCATCCCGGTGCTGCTGGTCCTCCTCGGCTGCTTCGCCGCCCGGGGGGAGAGAACCGGCGGGCTGCTCGTCGGCATCGGCGCGGCCCTCCAGCCCACCGTCCTCCTCTTCGCCCCCCTCCTCTGGTTCACCGGCCGCCGCCGCGCCGCCGTCACCGCGACGGGCACCTTCGCCGGGCTCACCGCCCTGTCCTGGGCCGCGCTGCCGGCCGACTCCTGGGCGTACTGGGTGCACCACGCGGCCGGGGCCGGGCTCGGCGACCGGCCCGACAGCCTCGCCAACCAGTCCCTGCACGGCGCGCTGCTGCGCCTCGGGCTCTCCGGGCCGCTGGAGATCGCCCTCTATCTCGTCCTCGCCGCCGCCGTCGTGGTGTTCGGCCTGCGCCGGGCCGTCCGCTACGCCCGTGACGGGCAGTTGCTGCTCGCCGTCGCCATCACCGGCTGCGTCGCGGTCGCCGTCTCCCCGACCGCGTGGCAGCACCAGCTGCTGTGGGTGCTGCTCGCCGTCGTCGGCCGGGTCGGCAAGCGGGCCTCCGACCGGATGCTGTGGCCGGTCCTCGTCGTCCTGGTGATCACCCTGCCGGGCAAGATGCTGCTGCCCAACCTGGTGCCGCTGCACCCGCTGCGGGACAACGCGCTCCTGGTCGCGGCGCTGGCCGCCGCCGTCGCGGTCCCGTTCCTGAGCCTCGGCTCGCCCTACTTCCGGCGGCCCGTGCCCACGGTGTACGCGCAGCCGGTTCCGGCACGGCTGCGCCGGGTGCCGCTGCTGCCGTTCTGGCGGCGGGTGCTGTCCCGGCCCAACCTGCTGCTGGAACTGCTGGTCATCCGGGTCGGGTACTCCGTGTACTCGCACATCCGGGCCGCCGCGACCGGCAGCGTGGACGCGGCGGAGTCGCACGCCCGGCAGATCCTCTCGATCGAGGGCGCGCTCGGCATCGACATCGAGCACTGGGTCAACCGGGCGGTGGTGGACACGCCGTGGCTGGAGGCGTTCTTCAACTTCTACTACACGTCGTTCCACTTCGTGGTGCCGCTGGCGATCCTCGGCGTCCTCTACGTCCGCCGCCCCTCCGACTACCGCTGGGCGCGCACCTCGCTCGCCTTCGCGACCCTGCTGGCGCTGCTCGGCTTCTGGCTGTTCCCGCTCGCCCCGCCGCGGCTGATGCCGGCCCTCGGCTACATCGACACGGTGCACGGCCCGCAGGACCTGGCGAACCCGGACTACGGCGCGATGACCGCCGTCACCAACCAGTACGCGGCGATGCCCTCGCTGCACTTCGGCTGGTCGCTGTGGTGCGGGCTGGTGGTGCTGTTCCTCGCACCGAGGCTGTGGATGAAGCTGCTGGGGCTGCTGCACCCGCTCTTCACGGTCTGCGCGATCGTGGCGACGGCCAACCACTGGGTCCTGGACGCGGCCGGCGGGGCGGCGGTCGTCGCGGCCGGCTTCGGCCTGACGTACGTCCTCGCCGGCCCGCGCCGCCTCCTGGTGCCCCCGGACGCGGTCCCGCAGGCGCGGGGCGCGACCCCGGACTCCACGCCTCAGCCCCCGGCCCCGGACCCGGACGCCGCCCCGGACCCGAAGGACCCCGAGCCCGCCCGCACCTGAGCCCGCCCCCCCCGGGCGTGCGGGGGCCCGGGCACACGCGAGCCCCGGCGCTCGCGGGGCGGGGGCCCTGGGAGCGTCGGGGTGGATCGTCGCGTTCCGCCCATGGTCCGGCAGGCGGGCGGGTTGCGCCACTCGGGTGAGGCGGGGTGGGGGCGGGAGGGGTCAGTACCAGCCCTGGGACTGCCAGGCGGACCAGGCGCCGCACGGGCTGCCGTAGCGGTCCTTCATGTAGTCGAGGCCCCACTCGATCTGGGTGGCGGGGTTGGTGCGCCAGTCCGCGCCGGCGGAGGACATCTTGCCGCCGGGCAGGGCCTGGACCAGGCCGTACGCGCCGCTGGAGGGGTTGGTCGCGGACACGTCCCAGTTGGACTCGTGCGTCACGATGCGGTCGAAGCAGGCGAACTGCGCGTCGTCCCCGATCAGCTTCTGGGCGATCGCCTTGGGGGACCCGGACGGGGCCGCGGGGGCGGCCGAGGCGGTGGCCGGATTCATGCCCAGGGCCAGGCCCGTGGTGGCCAGCACGAGGGCGGAGCCCGCGAGCGCGGTCTTCGGGCGGTCGGCGATACGGCGGACGACGGAGCGGGTCAACGGGGATTCCTGACGTCGGGGACGGGGGTCTCGCCGGGCGGGCCGGACCCGCTCCGGTGCGAGGGGGGTTCGGCCGCCCACGGGCGCCGCCGCTCCGTCAGGAGCACGGCGGTGCCTTGCGACCGGACCAGTGTTAAAGGCCGCCGCGCCGCTTGGCAACGACCCCCCGGTACTACCGCGGCTCGGGGAAAGGACGAACGGCCCTGGGCGGGGTGCCGGGTAAACGCGCAGGTGGGGGCGGGGGAGCGGTCGGGTCCGGCGAGTACGGGGCCGCCTAGTGGAGGACGTGCGGCCTGTGGGGCGCCTCACCCGGAGGCGGCCGGTCCGGGTCCTCGAAGGTGACCGGCGCCTCGAAGGCCGCACGCCGGGTCGCCCGGCGCAGCGCGCGCAGCAGGGTCGCGCCGAGGGTCAGCGTCAGCACGACCGTCAGCACCGCCCGCCCGAGGTCCCAGCCGAGCGAGGTCGCGGCGCAGTACGCGAGGAAGCGCACCAGGTTCTCGTGGAGCGGCGCGCCCTCCTGGAAGGAGATCCCGGACGCCATCCCGGGCACGATCGTCCAGCCGTACAGGTTCATGATCGTGCCGTACGCGAAGGCCGCCACCGCCCCGTACGCGGCGAGCATCGCCAGCTCCAGCCGCCCCCGGATGCGGTCCTGGCCCGGCAGCAGCCCGGCGCCCATGGTGAACCAGCCCATCGCCAGCATCTGGAACGGCATCCACGGCCCGACCCCGCCCGTGAGCAGCGCGGACGCGAACATGGTCACCGCGCCGAGGACGAACCCGAAGCCGGGGCCCAGGACCCGGCCGCTCAGCACCATCAGGAAGAACATCGGCTCCAGGCCGGCCGTCCCCGCGCCGATCGGGCGCAGGGCCGCGCCCACCGCCGCGAGGACGCCGAGCATGGCCACCGCCTTGGCGTCCATGCCGCTGTCCGCGACGGTCGCCACGACGACGGCGACCAGCAGCGGCAGCAGCGCGCCGAACAGCCAGGGCGCGTCGCCCGCGTGCGCGGTCAGCTCCGAGCCGGAGTCGGCGAGCAGCGGCCAGCCGAAGAAGACGACACCGACGGCGCTGACCAGCGCCAGGGCGACGACGGAACGCGGGCCGAGGCGGACGGCGCGCACGGCGCGGACGGCGTGCACGGGGGAGTCGGGCGGGGTGGTGCGGGTCACCGGTCGTCCTCCGGGGCGGGGGCCGACGCGAGCGCGGCCGCCACCTGGGGCACGGTCAGCCACTTCTGCGGGGCCAGCACCTTGGCGATCTGCGGGGCGAACGCGGGCGAGGAGACGACGACCTCGGCGGTCGGGCCGTCGGCGACCACGTCCCCGTCCGCCAGGATCACCACCCGGTGGGCCAGTTCGGCGGCGAGTTCCACGTCGTGGGTGGCGAGGACGATGGAGTGCCCCTCGGCGGCGAGTCCGCGCAGCACGCCGACGAGGCGCGCCTTCGCCGCGTAGTCCAGGCCGCGGGTCGGCTCGTCGAGCAGGATCAGCGGCGGGCGGGCGGTGAGCACGATCGCCAGAGCGAGGGCGAGGCGCTGCCCCTCGGACAGGTCCCGGGGGTGGGTGGCGTCCGGTACGCCGGGGAGGAGCGTGGCGACGAGGGCCAGGCAGGTGCCGGGCCCGGCCCCCGCGTCGGCGTCGGCCGCGGCGCACTCGGCGGCGACCGTGTCCGCGTACAGCAGGTCCCGGGGCTCCTGCGGCACCAGGCCGACGTGCCGGATCAGCTCCCGGGGGTGCGTGCGGTGGGGGGTGTGCCCGCCGACGCTCACCGAACCGGCGGTGGGCTCGACCATGCCGACGAGGGCGCCGAGCAGGGTGGACTTCCCGGCGCCGTTGCGGCCCATCAGCGCGACGGTCTCGCCCGCGCCGACGGTCAGCTCCACGCGCCGCAGCGCCTCCACCCGCCCGCGCCGCACCCCGAGCCCGCGCACGCGGGCAGGGGCGGGGCCGGGTGCCTCCGGAGTGCGCTCGGCCTCCCGCCCGGCCCCGGCGGGTGACGACGGCGGCGGCCGCAGGCGGGTGACCGCGCGGCGGAGGAGGCCCGGGCGGGGGCCGGACCCCGGGCCCGGGGGGTGGGCGGGCAGGGCGCGGCCCGCCGGGGCGGACGGCGGGGTCAGCCCCGCCAGGCGTTCCCGCAGCGGCGGGGCCAGGCGCCGCGCGTCCCGCACCGAGAGCGGCGGCGGGGCCCAGCCCGCGAGGCGGCCGAGCGCCACGACCGGCGGGTGGACGGGCGAGACCGCCATCACCTCGGCCGGCGCGCCGACGACGGGCGCCTCGCCCGGACCGGGCAGCAGCACCACCCGGTCCGCGTACTGCACCACCCGTTCCAGCCGGTGCTCCGCCATCAGGACCGTGGTGCCCAGGTCGTGCACCAGCCGCTGGAGGACCGACAGCACGTCCTCCGCCGCGCCCGGGTCCAGCGCGGAGGTCGGCTCGTCGAGGACCAGCACCCGCGGGTGCGTGGTCAGCACGGACCCGATCGCGACGCGCTGCTGCTGCCCGCCCGAGAGCGTCGCGATCGGGCGTTCCCGCAGCTCGGCGAGGCCCAGCAGGTCGAGGGTCTCCTCCACGCGCCGCCGCATCACGCCCGGCGCGAGGCCCAGCGACTCCATCCCGTACGCGAGCTCGTCCTCCACCGTGTCGGTGACGAAGTGCGCCAGCGGGTCCTGGCCCACCGTGCCGACGACGTCGGCGAGTTCGCGCGGCTTGTGGGTGCGGGTGTCGCGGCCGCAGACGGTGACCCGGCCGCGCAGGGTGCCGCCGGTGAAGTGCGGGACCAGCCCGGACACGGCGCCCAGCAGTGTCGACTTGCCGACTCCCGACGGGCCCGCCAGCAGCACGAGTTCGCCCTCCGGGACGGTCAGGTCCAGCCGCTCCAGGGTGGGCGCGCCGGCGTCCCGGTACGTCACCGTCACGTCGTCGAAGCGGATCACGGGGTCGACTCCTCGGAGGCGGCGGAAACGGGAACGGGGTCGGTGGGGCTGGGCGGGAGGGGCGCGACGAACGCGGGCAGCAGGCCGATCAGCACCGACAGCGCGGGCCACAAGGGCAGTTCGGGCCAGGTGGGCGGGACGACGCCGGGGCGCAGCGCGTCCGGGGCGACGGTCGCGGCACGGATCATCAGCGCGGCGACGGCCGCGCCGGACGCGGCGATCAGCCACGACCGGACGCCCCACCGGTCCGGCCGGTACCGGCTGCGGACGGACCGCCGTCCGCCCAGCCACAGGCCCCCGGCGGCGGCGAGCAGCCCGGCGGCCATCAGGGGGACGCCGAAGCGCGCGCCCTCCGCCGCGAGCAGCCCGTACGAGCCGGCGCACACCCCGAGCAGGCCGCCCAGGGTGAGGACGTTGGTGGTGCGGCGCACGGCGGGCGGGACCTGCGCGGTGCGGCCGTAGCCGCGGGCGTCCATCGACGCGGCGACGGCGACGGACCGCTCCAGCGCGCCCTCCAGCACGGGCAGCGCGATCTGCGCCACGGCCCGCACCCCGCCGGTGGGCCGGCCCCGCAGGCGGCGCGCGGTGCGCAGACGCAGGACGTCGGCGACGAGGTTGGGCGCGAAGGTCATGGCGACGACGACGGCCACGCCGGCCTCGTAGAGCGCGCCCGGCAGGGACTTCAGCAACCGGGCCGGGTTGGCGAGGGAGTTGGCGGCGCCGACGCAGATGAGGAGGGTGGCGAGCTTGGCGCCCTCGTACAGGGCGAACAGCAGTTGCTCACCGGTGACCCGGCCGCCGATCCGGATGCCGTCCGCCCAGTCGGGCACGGGCACCTCGGGGAGCGTGAACAGCTCGTGCGCGCCGGGGATCGGGGACCCGAGGAGCACGGAGAACAGGACGCGCAGGCCGATGACGAAGAGGCCCAGCTTGACGAACGCGCCGTAGGAACGGGCCCAGGGCGCGTCGGTGCGGCGGGCGGCGACGACGTATCCGGCGACGCCGACGATCAGCCCGAGGAGAAGCGGGTTCGTCGTCCGCGACGCGGCGACGGCCAGCCCCACGGCCCACAGCCACCAGGCCCCGGCGTGCACCGCGTTGCTCCGGCTCGCGACGGGCGCGCGCAGCGCGCGCACGGCGCGCGGCAGGCGAGCAGTGACGGGGGCTGCGCCCCCGTCCGTCCCGCCCTCGCGAGCTCCGTACCGCCGCACGGTCCGATACGCGCCCTCGCGGCCTTCGGCGCGCTGGGCCGCCCCGCTGGGGCTCGCGTCCCCCGGGCCGAAGCCCGGTTCGGGGTCGGCCGGGCCCGGGCCCGGGCCCGGCTGGGCCGCCCTGTCCGGGCGGGGCTTGCCGGGGCTCGGCCGTGCCTCGGCGGCGGGTCGTGCGGTGTCCGGCCCGGGTGCGGAGGGCTCGCCGCCTCCTGCGGCGCGCTGCGCCGCCCCGCTGGGGCTCGCGTCACCCGGGCCGAAGCCCGGTTCGGGCTCGGACGGGTCGCCCGGCGCGGGCGTGGCGGGCTTGCCCGGGCCGGGGGTGGCCCGGTCGGAAGCCGGGCGTGTTCCGTTGTCCGGGCCGGGGCCCGCCCCGCCCGTCATCCCGCGCGGCGGCGGGCGCGCCAGAGCGCAGCGCCGCCCAGGGCGAGGACCGCCGCCGCGCCCGCGACGACGCCCACCGTCGGGCCCGCGCCGTCGCCCTCGTCACCGGAGGCGGCCGGGTCGGACGCGGCGTCCCCCGAGGCGGCCGGGGCGGGCGCGGAGGAGGGGCCGTCCGGGACCTGGTCGCCGCAGCCCTTCGACGGGTAGCCCGCGATCGCGCACAGCATCGCGCTGCTGTCGTACCGCAGCGGCTTGGCGACCGACGCCAGCGCCTCCGCCGAGGTCGCGTCCGGGGCGACCCGGGCGCAGGCCGTGCGCAGGGCCGGCGGGCGTTCGCCCGAGGGCGCGTCCGCCGGCGTCCCGTAGTCGATGACGAGGGCGACCCGCTTGGTGCCCTCCTTCGCCGGGGTGTCCGCGCACACCGCCGCGAACTCCGGTGCCCGCCGCGGCTTCGCCGCGTCCGCGCTGTCGCGGCTGACGGAGAAGCGGTAGCCGTCCACCGACCCGTCCGCCGGGCGGGCGGTCGCCGGGCCCTCGGTCGCGTACCGCCAGGCCGTGCCGTCGGCCTGCCAGAACGACCAGTAGCGGTACCCGGCCGCCTGCGCCGGGGCGGCCAGGAGCACGGCGAGCAGCGCGCCCAGCCCCAGGACGCCCAGGCGCGTGACGAGGCGGTGGCGGCGACGCATCAGGACCGCGACTTCCGGCGCCCGCTGAACAGGAAGCCGACGCCCACCGCCGCGACGAAGAAGACGCCGACGATCCACCAGGTGGACATCGAGCCGCCGTCGTCGCTCGCCTCGTCCTTGCCGGAGTCGGCGGACGCGGACGGGCTCCCGGACGACGCGTCCGCCCCGCCCTGCGGCGCGGGCCCGGTCGCGTTCAGCGCCGCGACCAGGTCCGTGCCGCCGAAGTTCTTCGGGTCGGCGCCGCTCGCGTGCGCGGCGAACACCAGCTGCGCGTACGCCGCGGGACCGGCCTGCTTCGCCCAGCCCGCGCCGTTCTTCTCCAGCCACTGGAGCGGCTTCTCGGCCTGCTTCGCCATGCCCTGCGCGGTCAGCGCCACCACCGCGTCGGCGGTGTTGCCGAAGTCCGGCTGCGGGTCGGCGTCCTCCGCGCCCGGCATCGGCGCGGTGTCCAGGTGCCCGGTCGCGGCGAGCTTCTTCGCCAGGAAGACACCGCCGTTGTGCGCGGCCGTCTCGTTCGCCGCGCCCTTGCGGCACTCCGTGTCCTCGCCCAGGTCCTTGACCGGGTCGACCACGAACCCGTCGCCGTTGAGGGCGGTCACCGCGGCGGCGGTGGAGTCGCCCACCGCGCCCGGCGTCCCCTTCTGGAAGACGAACGCGCCGCCGTTCTCCCCGCCGCACCGGACCGCGAAGGTCTCCAGCGCCTGGTCGGGCGTCTTGCGGCCCTTGGAGGTCACCTCGGCCGGCTTCTGCCCGGCCGCGGCGAGCGCGCCGACGACCACCGAGGTGGAGTTCGCGTCGCTGCCGCCGCCCGGGTTGTAGCTCCAGCCGCCGTCCTCGTTCTGCACGGACTTCAGCCAGTCGACGGCCTTCGTCACGGCCGCGTCCCGCCCGCCGAGGGCCGCCAGAGCCTGGACCGCCGCGCTCGTCGCGTTGGTGTCGCGCGGCAGCTCGGCGTCGCACGGCTTCGAGACGTCGGCCCGGTACGAGGCGAAGCCGCCGTCCGCGCACTGCTGGCCGGTCAGGAAGTCCACGGCCTTCGCCGCGGGCACGACCCCGGCGGTGTCCTGCGCGAGGAGCGCCAGGGACTGCCGCCACACCCCGTCGTACGTGGGGTCCCCCGTGCCGTACAGGCCGGACGGCAGCGCGACCGACGGGGACGGCGAGGGGGAGGGCGCGGCGACGGCGGCCGGGGCGGCGGCCGTGGCGAGCACGGCGGCGGCGGCGAACGCGGCTGCGCCGCGGCGGACGGTGGTCATGGGGTTCTGTGCCTCTCCTGCGGGTCCCGGCGGGATCCGGGCACAGGCGCGCGAGGGCACCGGGCTCCGGCTCCGTATGCCTCGACGGTGCCGGCCACCGGCGGGCTGCCGGTGACACGAGCCGGTCACGACCGCGCACGGGGCATTCCGGCTCACCCAGGACACCTGGGCTGACGGCTGCGGGTCAGCGCCGGATTCGCACCGGCTTCCCCCCGTACGGGCATGATGACGACCCGCTCACTGTACCGGCCGGTCACCTGGGGCCCGGCCCGCAGGGGCTGGGCTCCGCGAGGGCCGCGCCGAGGCCCCCCGCCGGCCCCCGCCGGCCGGACGCGCCCGGCGTCCTATGCGTCCCGTCAGCCGGACGCGCCCGGCGCCCCCGGCGCCTCCGCCGGCTCCGCCAGGTCGACCAGCCGGCACGCCGTCTCGATGTCCGCCCGCACCTGCGCGATCGACGCGCGGCCCGAGAGCCAGGTGATCAGCGTCGAGTACCAGGTGTGCTCGATGACCCGGACCGCCGCGAGCTGCGCCGGGGTCGGCCGCTCCAGCCCCGTCGCCTCCAGGATGATCGCCGTGGTCTGCCGGGAGACGGTGTCCACCTCCTGGCTCACGCTGCGGTCCGCGAAGGTGAGCGCCCGGACCATCGCGTCCGCGAGGTGCGGGTCCCGCTGGAGCGCCCGGAACGCGCGCATCAGGGTCGCGGCGACCCGTTCGCCCGCCGAGTCCCCGCCCGGCGGGTGCTTGGCCAGGGTGGTGTGCAGACGCTGGAGCTGGTCCTGCATGGTCGCCACCAGCAGGTGCACCTTGGACGGGAAGTAGCGGTAGAGCGTGCCGAGCGCGACCCCGGCCGCCTCCGCGACCTCCCGCATCTGCACCGCGTCGAAGCCGCCCCGCCCGGCGAGTTGGGCGCTGGCGCGCAGGATGCGGCGGCGGCGCTCCTCCTGCCGCTCGGTCAGGGGCGGCGAGTCCGCCCCCGAGCCCGCGACCGCCCCCGAGCCCGTGGCGCCCGCCCCTGAACCCGCCCCCGCCGGAGCCCCCGGTCTCGTGTCCGATCCGGCGTCCACTGCCATCTGCCGTCCCCGTCTCCCGTGCCGCCGCGCACCCCGCGCGCGCCGCGTCTCCGCCGTGGTGCGAATCACCTGATCCGCCGGTCACAGTTGCGCTACCTGCCGGTAGATTCGAAGCTCTTGAACGATCAAGTCTGAAACTTGTTCTAGATTAGCGCGACCGACTACGCTCCGGCGGGACGCAGCGAGAAGGGGGCCGTGGGTGACCGCAGAGGCCATAGAGATCGGCCCCCGTGCGGGCACGGCCGCCGACGGCGAAGCGCCCCTGCGCATCGCCCTCCTCACCTACAAGGGGAACCCGTTCTGCGGCGGCCAGGGCGTGTACGTCCGCCATCTCTCCCGTGAACTCGCCCGCCTCGGGCACCGGGTCGAGGTGATCGGCGCCCAGCCCTACCCCGTCCTCGACGAGGGCGTGCCGCTCACCGAGCTGCCCAGCCTGGACCTCTACCGGCAGCCCGACCCCTTCCGCACCCCGAAGCGCGAGGAGTACCGGGACTGGGTCGACCGGCTGGAGGTCGCCACCATGTGGACCGGCGGCTTCCCCGAGCCCCTGACCTTCTCCCTGCGCGCCCGCCGCCATCTCCGCGCCCGCCGGGGCGAGTTCGACGTCGTCCACGACAACCAGACCCTCGGCTACGGCCTCCTCGGCGACCTCGGCGCGCCCCTGGTCACCACTATCCACCACCCGATCACGGTGGACCGCCGGCTCGACCTCGACGCCGCGAAGAACCTCACCGGCCGCCTCTCGGTGCGCCGCTGGTACGGCTTCACCCGGATGCAGAAGCGCGTCGCCCGCCGTCTGCCGTCCGTGCTCACCGTCTCCGGCTCCTCCCGGCAGGAGATCACCGAGCACCTAGGCGTCCGCCAGGACCGGATTCACGTCGTCCACATCGGCGCGGACACCGACCTGTTCTCGCCCGACCCGTCCGTCGCCGAGGTCCCCGGCCGGATCGTCACCACCTCCAGCGCCGACGTCCCCCTCAAGGGCCTGGTGCACCTGGTGGAGGCGCTGGCCAAGCTGCGCACCGAGCGGCCGGACGCGCACCTGGTCGTGGTCGGCAAGCGCGCCGAGGACGGCCCGGTCGCCCGGCTGATCGAGCGCCACGGCCTCGCGGACGCGGTCGAGTTCGTCAAGGGCATCACCGACGCCGAGCTGGTCGACCTGGTCCGCAGCGCCCAGATCGCCTGCGTCCCCTCCCTCTACGAGGGCTTCTCGCTGCCCGCCGCGGAGGCCATGGCCACCGGCACCCCGCTCGTCGCGACCACCGGCGGCGCGATCCCCGAGGTCGCCGGACCCGACGGTCAGACCTGTCTCGCCGTGCCGCCGGGCGACTCCGAGGCCCTCGCCGCCGCCCTGCGCCGCCTCCTGGGCGACGCGGAGCTGCGGGCCCGGCTCGGGGCCGCCGGCCGGGAGCGGGTGCTCGCCCGCTTCACCTGGAAGCAGGCCGCCATCGGCACCGCCGCCCGCTACCGCGAGGCCGTCGCCGCCCGGGGCGCCGCCCGCACCCGCTGACAGAACACCCGTCGAAGACAGAACAGCCGTCGAACCGAACCGCGAACCACCCCTGAAGCTCCGCCCGCAGGAAGGCAGACCCCCGTGCTGACCGTCGACTTCTCCCGCTTCCCGCTCGCACCGGGCGACCGCGTGCTCGACCTGGGCTGCGGCGCAGGCCGGCACGCGTTCGAGTGCTACCGGCGGGGCGCGCAGGTCGTGGCCCTCGACCAGAACGCCGAGGAGATCCGCGAGGTCGCCACGTGGTTCGCCGCCATGAAGGAGGCGGGCGAGGCCCCGGCCGGGGCCACCGCCACCGCCATGGAGGGCGACGCCCTCAACCTCCCCTTCCCCGACGAGTCCTTCGACGTCGTGATCATCTCCGAGGTCATGGAGCACATCCACGACGACAAGGGCGTCCTCGCCGAAATGGTCCGCGTGCTGCGCCCCGGCGGCCGGATCGCCGTCACCGTGCCGCGCTACGGCCCCGAGAAGGTCTGCTGGGCCCTCTCCGACGCGTACCACGAGGTCGAGGGCGGCCACATCCGCATCTACAAGGCGGACGAACTCCTCGGCCGCATCCGCGAGGCGGGCCTGCGCCCCTACGGCACCCACCACGCGCACGCCCTGCACTCGCCCTACTGGTGGCTGAAATGCGCCTTCGGCGTGGACAACGACAAGGCCCTGCCGGTGAAGGCGTACCACAAGCTGCTGGTCTGGGACATCATGAAGAAGCCGCTCGCCACCCGGGTCGCCGAGCAGGCCCTCAACCCGCTCATCGGCAAGAGCTTCGTCGTCTACGCCACCAAGCCCCGCCTGCCCGAGGCCGCCGCGTGACCAGCCCCGGACGCACCGACCACCTGGTCCTGCCCGGGGTCCTCACCGCCGACCAGGCCGCCGAGACGGTGGCCGGCATCCTCGCCGCGCAGCGCGAGGACGGCGCGATCCCCTGGTTCCGCGGCCACCACCTCGACCCGTGGGACCACACCGAGGCCGCCATGGCCCTGGACGCGGCCGGCGAGCACGAGGCCGCCGCCCGCGCCTACGCCTGGCTCGCCCGCCACCAGAACCCGGACGGCTCCTGGTACGCGGCCTACCGGGACGGCGACGCGCACGACGTCACCGACCGGGGCCGGGAGACCAACTTCTGCGCGTACGTCGCCGTCGGCGTCTGGCACCACTACCTCAGCACGGGCGACGAGGCGTTCCTGGAGCGCATGTGGCCCGTGGTGTACGCGGCGGTCGAGTTCGTCCTCGCCCTCCAGCAGCCCGGCGGGCAGATCGGCTGGAAGCGGGAGGACGACGGCACGGCGGTGAACGACGCGCTGCTGACCGGCAGTTCCTCCGTCCACCACGCCCTGCGCTGCGCCCTGGCGGCGGCCGAGGAGCGCGGCGACCCCCAGCCCGACTGGGAACTCGCCGCCGGCGCCCTCGCGCACGCGATCCGCAGCCACCCCGAGCGGTTCCTCGACAAGGACCGCTACTCGATGGACTGGTACTACCCGGTCCTCGGCGGCGCGCTGACCGGCGAGGCCGCCAAGGAGCGCATCGCGGCGCGCTGGGACGACTTCGTGGTCCCCGGCCTCGGGGTGCGCTGCGTCCTGCCGAACCCCTGGGTCACCGGCGGCGAGAGCTGCGAACTCGCCCTCGCCCTCTGGGCCGTGGGCGAGTCCGACCGCGCCCTGGACGTGCTGCGCTCGATCGGGCACCTGCGCGCCGAGGGCGGCATGTACTGGACCGGCTACGTCTTCGAGGGCGAACGGGCGGTCTGGCCCGAGGAGCTGACCACCTGGACCGCGGGCTCCCTGCTGCTCGCCGTGGCCGCCCTCGGCGGCGACGAGGCCACCGTGGAGGTCTTCGGCGGCGAACGGCTGCCGCGGGGGCTGACCGGAGACTGCTGCGGGCACGCGGACGCGGACCGGCCCGCCTCGGCCTGACGCCCGGCCCGGGCCCCGCGCCCGGGCCGTGGCGGGCCCGCCCGGCTCGGGCGCACCCGGCCTCAGGCGCGGCGGAGCCGCCCCGCGATGGCGTGCCCGATGAACAGGTACACGACCGCGGCCAGACCGTAGCCCGCCACGACGCGCGCCCACTCCTCGTCGAAGGTGAAGAGGTCGTGCGACCAGCCCGCCAGGAAGCGCGCGCAGTCGCGGATGAACTCCACGAAGTCGTTCGCGCGGTTGGCGTCCAGCAGATACATCAGGATCCACAGCAGGATCACGAAGGCCATGACGTCCGCGACGATCGCGATGACGCGGCCCGCGGTGGAGGAACTTCTCGTCCGTGTTGTCATGTCCCGCGTCTTGCCCCTTGTGACCCTGTGAAACGCGCCGTTCTGTGAAGGCTTCCGGCGGAAACCCGGTGGCCACGGCCGTCCCCCGCCCGGGTGAGCCCGGATGGCCGGGCGGCACCGGCGGGCGGAGGCTCGGAGGCAGCCCGCCGCCCTGGCGCCCGCCCCTGGAGGTCCCCGTGCCCGAGCCCACGCCCGTGCGTGTGTCCCCGCGTCCCGCCGGGCCGGTGCGCCGGGCCCTCACCGCCCTGCTGCTCTGCACCGCGCTGCTCACCTCCGCCGTGGCCTGCGGCGGGGACGACGGCGGCAGCGGCACCGCGGCGGCGAGCGCGAGCCCCGCTGCCTCCGTCTCCGCTTCCGCCGAGCAGCAGAAGTTCGCCAAGACCCGCTTCGTCGCCAACGCGGGACTCGCGGCCGGCGCCACCTACCAGTGGATCGTCAAGCCGTACCGCGAGGGCAAGTTCGCCAAGGGCGCCGAGGGTCGCACCTTCGCCCTGGTCAAGGCGGGTCTCGCGGGCACCTTCGCCTACAACCGGCTCAAGGCCGCCACCGAGAACGCCAAGGGAGACCCGCTGCTCGCCAAGGCGGTCGCGCCGCTGACCGCGGGCATCGAGCAGCTCAAGGAGCTCGGGACCAAGCTGCGCAAGGGCGAGGCGGGCGCGGGCGACGTGGCCTCCTTCGAGTCGGTGATCAAGAGCGTCAAGGAGGCGGGGAGCAGCGCGGGGGCGCCGGTCGAGGACAAGGTCCCGTCCGTCTCCCAACTCGGTGGCTGACCGGCCCCGTACAAGCCCGCCGCCCCGGAAACGCCCGCGGCCCCCGCCCGGTGAGGGGCGGGGGCCGCGGGTGCGGAACGGGCGGGCGGGCGCGATCAGCCGCGCTGGATGCCGGAGGTGTCCTGGAGGACACCGCGGCGGCCGTCCTGGGTCTGGGCGACCAGGCCCTGACCGCGCTGCTCGACCGCGAGGTACCAGGTGCCCGGCGCCAGCTCGGCGACCGGCGTCTGCGAACCGTCCTCGCCGTACAGCGGACGGGCCACCGGCACCGCGAACCAGAACGGTGAGAAGTCCGACGGGGCGCCGCCCTTCGACGCGTCCGCCGGGGCGCCACCCGCCTGCGGGCCGGGCTGGGCCCCGCCCTGCGGCTGACCGGCACCGGGCTGACCCGGCTGCGCGCCGTACGGCTGCGGCTGGCCCGGCTGGGCCCCGTAGGGCTGCTGGGCGCCCGGGTAGCCGTAGCCGCCCTGCGGCTGGCCGCCGTACGGCTGCGGGGCCGCCGGGCCCGGGGCGCCGACGAGCGGGGCCTTGAGGGCGGGCACCAGCGGGGTGGCGACCGCGGCGGCGGCGAGCAGCAGGGAGGCGATGAGGCCCAGGATCAGACCGGCGCCGGCGTCGATCCGGTCCAGGTCCACGATCGTCCAGAAGAAGGTCCAGGCGACGATGATCGTGGCGGCGATGCCGAACTGGCCCAGGTCGATACCCGCGACCTTGCGCTGCGGCTGCGTGCGGGAGAGCACGATGAGCGCCGCTCCGAGCACGCCGACCAGGTAGAGGCCGAGGGCGGTGCCCAGGCTGTCCCAGGCGTTCGGCGCCTCGTCCCCGCCGAAGTCCAGGTAGTTGAGGAACGAGGCGATGAACAGCAACACCGCTGCTCCGATCACCACGCCGTCGCCTCGAGTGAGGGAGCGGATGTTCACGTTTCAGTCCTTCTCAGGTCGTCTCATCGGGGCGGTCGCCGCTTCCGCCCGGTTGGGGCGGAGTGCGCGGACGCGGAGCTCGGGGGTGACTCCCCGTCGTAGAGGCGAACCTATCGTCCGCCGGTTCCGGCCGTCCTCCCGGTATCCGGATTGTCAGGTCACTGTTCGAGATACCTGCCGACGCCCTCCGCCAATCCTTCCGCGGCCCGCTGGCGCCAACTCGCCTCGGAGAGCAGGGCCGCGTCCTTCGGATCGCGCATATTGCCGCATTCGACGAAGACTTTGGGGACGGTGGAGAGGTTGAGGCCGCCGAGGTCGTCGCGGACGTCCAATCCCTTGCCGTCGCCCAGGTAGTTGGCGGGCTTCGTGCCGGTGGCCCGCGCGAACGCGGTGGCCAGGTGTTCGCCCAGGTCACGGGAGGGTTCCACGATCGCGGAGGTGTCGGCTCCGCCCTCCTTGACGCGGGCCGGGAGGATGACGTGGAATCCGCGATTCCCCACCGCCGAACCGTCCGCGTGGACGGAGATCACGGCGTCCGCGTCCGCATTGTTGCCGAACCGTGCTCGTTCATCGACGCACGGGCCGAACGGCCGATCGTCATCCTGGGTCAATTCGACCTTCGCGCCCTGCTTTTCGAGGAGGGTGCGAAGACGGCGTGAAACATCGAGGGTGAAATCGGCTTCCCGGTAGCCGTCTTCGGAAGCCGTGCCCGTGGTGTCGCATTCCTTGCGGTTCGTTCCGATGTCCACGGTCTTGTTGATCTCCGTGGTGTGCTCGAAGTTTCCCGGGTTGTGGCCGGGGTCGATCACCACGACCTTCCCGGCGAGCGGCCGGACCGCGCCGGAAGCGGAGCCGGAGGGCGACGGGGAGACGGACGGGGTGGCACTGTCCCCGGAGCGGTCGTCGGCGGCCGGGGGCTTCGTCGCCGGGCCGCTCCCGCCGTCCCCGCCCGCGCACCCCGTGAGCAGCACGGCGGGCACGAGCGCGGCGACGGTGACGGCGACCAGCCGCCGCCCGGAACGTCGCGAACGGGCGGACATGCGATGTTTCTCCTCGTACGGCAGCACGCCGCGACTCTAACCCTGCCCCGCCCCCGCCTCAGATCCCCGCGCCGGTGCGCCGCAGGACCCGCAGTGAACCCGTCGCCGAGACCTCCGCGAACGCGCCCGAGGCCAGGGCCCGCAGGAAGACGCGGTACGGGGCCTGCCCGGTGAACTCGTCCTCCGGCTCCGGGAAGACGTCGTGGATCACCAGCAGCCCGCCCTCGGCCAGATGCGGGGCCCAGCCCTCGTAGTCGGCGGTGGCGTGCTCGTCGGTGTGCCCGCCGTCCACGAAGACCAGCCCGACCGGGCCGCCCCACACCGCCGCCACCTGCGGCGACCGCCCGACGACCGCGATCACGTGCTCCTCCAGCCCCGCGTGGAAGAGGGTGCGGCGGAAGAGGGGGAGGGTGTCCATCCGGCCGTCGGCCGCCGGGTCCACCGTCTCCGGGTCGTGGTAGTCCCACCCCGGCTGCTGCTCCTCGCTGCCCCGGTGGTGGTCGACGGTGACGGCCACCGTGCCCGTCGCGCGGGCCGCGTCCGCGAGGAGGAGGGTGGAGCGCCCGCAGTAGGTCCCCACCTCCAGCAGGGGCAGCCCCAGCCCCGCGCCCGCCTCCCGGGCGGCGGCGTACAGGGTCAGCCCCTCGTCCTCCGGCATGAACCCCTTGGCGGCCCGGAAGGCGGTCAGGGTCTTCGCGGCGGGCCCGGCGGCGGGGTCGGTGGAGGCCGGTCCGGTGGAGGCCGGTTCGGTGGAGACGGGTGCGGCGGGGTGCATGGCGGGGCGGTCCTCGGTCCTCGGGGGCGCGGGCGTGTGACGGGAGAGGCCATCGTGCCGCACGGGCCGGGAGTCGATGCAACGGCGGTGGAAGTTGAGTGAGAAGCCTCACCCTGCCGCAGTCGCGCAATTACGGTGGGTCACATGGTGCACATCCGCAGCCTCGACCCCTCGGCATCCCCCCTCGACTACTACGGTGCCGAACTCCGTCGCCGGAGAGAAGCGGCCGGACTCAGTCAGTGCCGGCTGGGCGCGCTGGTCTATGTGACCGGCTCGCTCATCGGCCAGATCGAGACGGCGAAGAAGGTCCCCACCCGTGAGTTCAGCGAGCGCCTGGACGCGGCGCTCGGCACGGACGGTATGTTCTCCCGTCTCGTCGGCCTGGTCCTGCGCAGTCAACTCCCGAGCTGGTTCCAGCCGTACGCGGAGATGGAGGCCAAGGCCACCTACATCTCCACCTTCCAGGCGCAGTTGGTCTACGGCCTCCTCCAGACCGAGGACTACGCCCGCGCGGTGCTCAGCGTCCGCGAGGACTCCCGGCTGGACGCACGGGTGGCCGCCCGGATCGAGCGGCAGCGCATCCTCGACCGCGAACTGCCGCCCCTGATGTGGGTGGTCCTCAGTGAGGCCGTCCTCCACCAGGAGATCGGCGGCCGTGCGGTCATGGGTGAACAGCTCGCCCACCTCCTCGCCTTACGCGAGCGGGAGTGGGTGAAGGTGCAGATCCTCCCCTTCACCGTGGGCGAGCACGCCGGGCTGCCCGGCTCGTTCAATCTCCTCCGCTTCGAGGACGATCCCGATGTCGTCTACACCGAGGACTTCGTCCAAGGGCATATGACCGCCGACTCGGGTGCTCTCAGGGAGGGTTCACTCCGTTACGATCACGTACAGGCCGCCGCTCTCTCCATTGACGCGTCGGCGGCACTGATCGCCCGCGTGATGGAGGAACGGTATGGACACCAACCTGGAGCTGACCGGAGCACGGTGGCGTAAGTCCTCCTACAGCTCCGACACCGGCGGCGACTGCGTCGAGTGCGCCCCCCTGGGCACGGCCGCCTGGCAGAAGTCCTCGTACAGTGCTGACACCGGCGGCCAGTGCGTCGAGGTGGCCGACCTCGTCCCGCACATCGCCGTCCGCGACTCCAAGCGCCCCGAGGGCCCCGTGCTCACCGTGAGCCCGGCCGCCTTCAGCGCGTTCGTGGGGGCCGCCGCCGCGCGCTGAGCGGAGGCGGTCGATCCGGTACGACGACCCGGCCCGTCCCGTGGCGGGCCCGGTCGATAGCATCACGGCGTTCGCAGTCGGTTCGCGATGCCACGGGGGAGAACATGACGAGCGGCGGGCGCAGGCGCGCCAAGGCGGCCGCGGCGATCGTCACGGGCGCGTTGCTCGCGACCGGGATCGCCCTGTACACGACGGACTCCGGCCCGTTCCGGGACTCCTACTGCTGGGACGGCGCGTGGCAGCAGAACAGCGGCCCGGCCTTCCTCGGTGACGAGATCCTGGACGACGGCGCGAGCGAGCGCCGCGAGGCCCGCTCCGAGGCCCCGACGCGTGAGAAGCCGCGCGGGACCTGCGTGGTGGAGGTCAGGGGCGATGCGGAACGGACCGTCACCGTGGACTACGGCCCGCCGCCCGAGGACACCACGGCGCGCAAGCGCTGGCTCTTCTACTTCCTGCACGGCACCGTGACCCCTCTGCCCGACGGGCTGGACGGGGCGGTCGCCGAGGACCGGGGCCTGGTCGTCCTGCCCGCCGCCTGCGACACGGACGCCGGGCCGACCGTCGTCACCCTGCGCACCACGGAGTGGGACGGGGACCGGGTGTCCTCGTCCCCCGGCTTCGGCGGCCCGACCACGACCCGGGAACTGCTGCTCGCCGCCGCCAACGCGGGGGCGCGGGCGGCGGGTTGCGCCCCGGAGCGCGCGCTCGCGGGGCGCGCGCCGTTCGTCTCCGTGCCCGGGGACCTCGGGGAGACCATGCTCGGCAAGGAGCTGTGCGCGATACCCGGCGTCACGTTCGACTGGCCGAGGGGGTCGCGGTACCGGGAGTACCGCGGCGCCGTCGGCGACCGGCTCCAGACCTGCTCGCTGAGCTGGCCGCTGGACGGGGGCGAGCACGAACCGTCCGCGCACTACGTGATGACCGCCGCGCCGCGCCTGAACGCGCTCTTCGCGGGGCTGCCGGAGGGCCGGGACCAGGGCCTGGTCCGCGTGGCCTGCGGCGACGACGACCGCGACGGCGACGGCGGTGACCGCGAGGCGGTGTTCTACGGCGCCCCGGGCGTCGGCGTCCAGGGGCGCGCGGAGCCGGACGTACGCGGGGTGTTCGACGCGTACGTCAAGGCGGTGGGGACGCGCATCGGGTGCGGGGGCGCGGCGGCAGCGGCAGGGGGAGAGCGGGCATGACGACCGACGAGACGACGGACGGGACGACCGACGGGACGACCGGGGCGGGCGCCGCCGCGCCTTCACCCGCCTCCGAGCCCTCGCCCGCCCCCGAAGCGGGCCGCACGCCGCTGCACCGCCGGCTGCTGCGCGGCCGGACCGCCCGTGTGGTCGCCGCCTCCGCCCTCGCCTCCGCCCTCGTCGGCGGGCTGCTCGGCGCGGGCGTCGTCGCCTGGCGGACCGACACCCTGCCCCTCGTCGGGCCGGACGCCTGCTGGGACACCCTCGACTCCGCCGCCGTCGACGACGTCCTGCGCGGGGCCGAGCGGGTCGGCGTCGAGGAGGAGGCCCTGCGCGGCGGCCCGGACGCGGCGACGGGCACGTACGGCACCTGCCGCCTCACCGCCTGGAACGAGCACGGCACCCGCTACCGGGGCGTCGTCGCCCAGGTGCGCCGCCTCGACTCGTCCGACTCGCCGGGCTGGCCGCGCGAATACCTGACCTCCCGGATGGTCCCGCTGGGCGCGGGCCTGCCGGGCATGGTCTCGCCCAACCGCGCGTGGCTCACCGTCCCGGAGGAGTGCGTCGGGCGCGCGGAGGGCGCGGGCGGCTCGACCGTGGTCGAGCTGAGCCGCAACGAACGCGTCACCATGCCGGACTTCCCGGACGACTCCCGGCAGCGCGACGCCCTCGCGCGCGCGGCCGTCGCCGTGACCAACGGCGTCATCCGCGAACTCGGCTGCGAGGGCGTCTATCCGCAGCCGCGGGTCAGCGGGGTCCTGCCCGCCCGGGCGGACATCGGCGAGGACTTCTGCGGCATCCCGGGGCTGCGGGTGCCCGCCGGCTACCGCAAGCAACTCACCTGGGCCACCCCCGGGTGACCCCTCGGCCCCCGCCCGCACCTGCGAGGCGGGCGGCGGCTCTCCGGACCCCTCCATCCACCTGACGACGGTCTCCGACCCCGGCCTGGCGGAGATGTTCCTGAAGGAAGCCCTCTACGGCGTCCGCGTCAACGGCACCAGGGGCTTCGGCGCGTCCTCCCCGACCCGCGCCGTCCACTGGGCCCGCTGCCAGACCGGCCCGGTCGCCTTCCTCGCCCACCAGACCCGCCTCTACGAGGGCGAAACCCCCCTCGTCCCCGACCTCTTCCCGTCCTACGTCGCCGCCGAAAGCGAACGCCTGGGCTGCGGCCGCATCGAGGTGGAACTCCCTGCCGGCTGACCGGGCACGGTTCAGCCGGATGTGCCTGTTGGAGCGCCGACCGGTGCGGGGTGTCTGCCGGACCGGTGGTGGTCGGCCTTCGAACAAGACGGGCCACCGCCCGACAGTTTGACGGGCTGCGTCACCGTCAGAAGACACCTCGGCCGCACACGACCTGGACGTTCATGTGGAACAAATTGTAGTCCCACTGGGTGGACTGCCACGTGATGTGGAGCTCCCGCCAAGAAGCGGTTGCCCCTGAACCGAACGACTTGCGTTCCGTATCGTGAAGTTCCGGCTGCAGCATGCTCGCGGGGCCCGGGAATCCGCCATTCTTGACGAGCTGCGAGGTGAAGCTCACCGGGCTGAACCCGACAGGGCACCTCACCTTGGCGACGTGCCCGTACCAGCCTTTCTCCCCAACGGACTTTCCTGAAACGACTCGCCAGTCAGCTGAATCTGCATTGGACGGGGCGGCTACCAGCAGCGTTGCGCCGAGTGCTCCAGCCGCAGCGACACCGACTGCGGCGGCAAGGCGCTTCTGGCGATTAATTCGAGAACCCATCACATCTCCGGTTCAGTGGATTTCTTGAGATTCACTGAACCGAATTTTCGTACAGGCCCTCGGTGTTCGCCATGAGCACTCGGTGCTCAGTTCTCCCGGTGGGGCCGTGGCCAGAGTTGACGCCGCCCGAACGTGGCCTTGGTCGCATACGTCTTCCCCAAGGACCGATCCGGGGGCCGATGTGCGGGGTCGGGGGCGGGTGCGAGCATGGCGGGCATGGTCCGAGCCCGATCGCGCAGTGACGCGCCCGCCGTCCCGCAGTCCGCCCCTCCGACGCCGCGCACCTGGGCGGTGGTGCTGGCCGCGTGCGCGGGGCAGTTCCTCGTGGTGCTGGACGTGTCCGTGGTGAACGTGGCGCTGCCGTCGATGCGCGCGGACCTCGGGATGAGCGCGGCCGGGCTGCAGTGGGTGCTCAACGCGTACTCCATCGCGTTCGCCGGGTTCATGCTCCTCGGCGGGCGGGCCGCCGACATGTACGGGCGGAAGCGCATGTTCCTCGCGGGGCTGGGGCTGTTCACGGCCGCGTCCCTCGCGGGCGGGCTCGCGCAGGAGGGCTGGCAGCTGCTCGCCGCGCGGGGCGTCCAGGGGCTCGGCGCGGCCGTCCTCGCCCCCGCGACGCTCACCCTGATCACCGCCGCCGTGCCGCCCGGCCCCGCCCGGACCCGGGCCATCGCGACCTGGTCGTCCGTGGGCGCCGCGGGCGGAGCGGCGGGCGGGCTCGTCGGCGGGGTCCTCACCGACCTGCTGTCCTGGCGCTGGGTGCTGCTGATCAACGTCCCCGTCGGCGTCCTGGTGATCGTCGCCGCGCTGGTGTGGCTGCACGAGAGCCGCCTCGGCGCCGGCCGCCGCCTCGACCTGCCCGGCGCGCTGCTCGCCACCGGCGGGCTCGCGGCCGTCGCGTACGGCATCGTGCAGACCGAGGAGACCGGCTGGGGCACCCGGGCCGCCCTCCTCCCCCTCCTCGGCGGACTCGCGCTGCTCGCCGCCTTCGTCGCCGTCGAGTCGCGGGCGGCGGCCCCGCTGATGCCGCTGAAGCTCTTCCGCTCGCGCGCGGTCTCCGCGTCCAACGCGGCGATGCTGGTGACCGGTTCGGTCACCTTCTCCATGTGGTTCTTCATGACGGTCTACGCCCAGAACGTCCTCGGCTACACCCCCACCGAGGCCGGACTCGCCCTGATACCCAGCTCGTTGAGCGTCATCGTCGGCTCCAAGGCCGCGCCCCGCCTGATGGTCCGGGCCGGTGCCCGGAACATCGCCGTCCTCGGCGCGCTGATCGCCGCGACCGGTTTCGGCTGGCAGTCAACGATGGGCACGGACGGCTCCTACGTCACCACGATCGCGCTGCCCGGCATGGTGATGATGGCCGGGATCGGCCTCGCCATGACCCCGCTCGCCTCCCTCGCCACCTCCGGCGCGGCCCCGGGCGACGCGGGCCTGGTCTCCGGGCTGGTGAACACCTCGCGGACGATGGGCGGCGCGCTGGGCCTCGCCGTCCTCTCCACCGTGGCCGCCGCCCGCACCGGTGGCTCCACCGCCCCGGAGGCGCTGACCGCCGGGTACGCGCTCGCCTTCCGTACCGGGTGCGGGGTGCTGGTGGCGGCGGCCCTGCTGATGCTGCTCTGGCTGCCGAAACGTTCCGGGGCCCCGGAACCGGACTGAGCCCGGCGGCCCCGGCCCCGTTCAGCCGTCGAAGCGGTGCCGGGCGACCTCGATCTCCGCGAAGTACCGGTGCGTCCAGTCGCACATCAGGTCCACCGTCGCCCGCAGCGCCCGGCCCGGCTCGGTGAGGGTGTACTCGACGCGCGGCGGGACGGTGGGGTGCACCATGCGCTCCACCAGGCCGTTCCGCTCCAGCATGCGCAGGTTCTGGGTGAGCATCTTGTGGCTGATGCCGTCCACCTCGGTCCGCACCTCGCTGAAGCGCAGGGTGCGGTCCCCGAGGGCCTCGATGATCAGCAGGGCCCACTTGTTGGCCACGTCGGAGAAGACCTCCCGGGCCAGGGAGTCCGCCCGGCGGAGGTCCGCCGCATCCGACAGGGCCGCCGGGCCGGTCGCGTCCGCCGCGGTGGTCACGTCCGCCGTGCCGTCCGGGCCGTTGAGCTGCTTGGTCACCATCAGGTGCCCCCGTTACCGAAAAGTGCGTTCTTCCACGTCAGCGTACACTCTCTTATGGTTCCCGAGTAACCACAAGAGAGCACGGAGAGCTGTGCTCCGAGCACATGGAGGCACACACCATGGCCATCACTCTGGTGAACCCCGACGGTCTGCCCGCCATCGACGTCTACCGGCAGGTCGCCGTCGCGAGCGGGTCACGGACGGTGTACATCGCCGGGCAGGTCGCCTGGGACGCGGAGGGGCGGACGGTCGGCGAGGGCGACCTCGCCGCACAGGTCGAGCAGTGCTACCTCAACGTCGCCACCGCCTTGGCGGGCGTGGGCGCGGGGATCGGCGACCTGGTGAAGCTGACCGTGTACGTCGTCGACTGGACGCCCGACAAGATGCCCCAGCTCCTGGACGGGATCGCCCGCGCGGGCCGGAAGCTGGGGGAGACCCCCGCGCCCCCGGCCACGCTGCTGGGCGTCGCCGCGCTGGACGTGCCGGAGCACCTGGTCGAGGTGGAGGCCGTCGCGGTCCTGGACTGACGGGGCCGGTGTCGGGAGGCCGTCGCGGTGCTCGACTGACGGGGCCGGGGGCCGGCGGGACCCGGACCGCCGGGGCCGCGCGGCGCTCAGGACGCGGTGCCCGCCTCGTCCCCGGCGGCCGCCGCGAGGGCCGGGTCGATCACCGTCTCGCCCGTGAGGACCACCCGGCGGATCGCGTCCGCCAGGTCGTCCACCGGGCCGTCCTTGACCAGGAACCCGACCGCCCCCGCCGCCAGCGCGCGGCGCAGCGTGCCGGGGCGGCCGTAGGTCGTCAGGATCACCGTCCGGCAGTCCGGCACCTCGTCCCGGAGCAGGGCCGCCGCCTCCACCCCGCCGAGACCGGGGAGTTCGACGTCCAGCAGGGCGATGTCGGGCCGGGCGACGAGCGCCGCGTCCACGATCCCGTCGCCGCGGGCCACCTGGGCCACCACCTCGATGTCCGGCTCCATCCCGAGCAGCAGGCCCAGCGCACCGCGCGTGGTGACCCGGTCCTCGGCGATCAGCACACGCAGGGACCTGGCCGGTCTGTGGTCCCTCGGTATCTCGTCCATTCGCCCAGATTAAGCCTGTTGGGGATGTTGGGCCTGTTGCGTCGGATACGCGCGGTGTCTGTCTGTCTTCGCCCCATGTCGAGCCGACGCGAGGTCTCCCCGCTGGAACTCTTCTTCGACCTGGTCTTCGTCTTCGCGGTCATCCAGCTCACCTACCACCTCGCGGACGACCTCAGCCGGCGGGGAGCGGCCCAGACCGCGGTACTGCCGGTCGCGGTGTTCGGGACCTGGACGTACCCCGGCTTCGAGGCGACGCTCCTCGGCATCCACCGGCCCCTGACCCGGGCGATGGTCGTCCTCGTCATGGGGCTCGGCCTGTTCATGAACGCCGCGATCTCCCGGTCCTTCGCCGCCGGACCCTGTCCGCGACGGCGATCGACCTGCCCACGGTCCTGGCGTTCACCGGGGTGATCACGGCGCGCACGCCTGCGTCGCGATGCTCCGGACGGAGGCCGGGCGCAATCCCCACGACCAGCGGATGGCGGGTCTCGTCGGTGAACTGTCCGTGCGGGACGACGACTTCCGCCGCTGGTGGGGCGAGCACCACATCGCCACCCGCGGCCGGGGCAGCAAGGTCGTGCGGCACCCGGTCGCCGGGGAGCTGACACTCGACTGGGACGCGCTGACCTGCGCCAACGACCCCGAACAGCAACTCGTCGTATGGACGGCCGAGCCCGGCAGCCCCTCCCACGACGGCCTGCGCCCGGCGGGCTGACACCCCGGGCCGGTGCCCCCCGACCCCCCGCGCCACGGACGACGAAGGGCGGGGCGGGCGGCGCCTGTTCGCGCGCCACCCGCCCCGCCCCGCCGGGCTCACGCCCCTGAGCTGTTCACCGTCTGCGGTGGCGGCCGTGGGCCTCGGGTGCGGACGCCGTCTGCTCCTCGGCCGCCGCGCCGCCCCGGTGCCGGCCCGCTCCGGCGGGTCCGGCCTCGGCCGCCTGGGGCGCCCCGCCCGCGGAGGCGGGCCGCGGGTGCTCGGGGAGCGTGTCGGTTCGGGTTTCGGACATGTGGGAAGTCACCCCGTTGTGATCGCTGATGGCCTGTCACAGGGCCCGGCCGCACCGCGGAACCCGTCACCGTCGGTGCGTGGGCGGTGCGGATGCGTAGCCCCGCCGCTGATCCTATCCAGCGGGCACCCGGTCCGTCAGGGGAGCCTGCTGCAACGGGACCGGCTTGCACACGGCAGGACCCCGGGGAGCGTCGGACGGTTCCCCACCTGCGGGTTCCGCTTGTGCGGGTTCCGTGGCGGGCGCCGCGCCACCCGCCACGGCGGGCGCGCGCCGGGCGCCGGGCCGGTCCTGGCCGAAGGTTTCTCCACAGGCCGCCCTCGCCACACCGCAGGGCACCTCGCCCGTCGCGTACGGCAGTCGCAGTTCCCCGTCGCGCGTCCAGGTGCCGGCGCCCGCCAACCACCCTGCGGGTGGCGCGAACTGGTGCATCCGGCCGCCGGACGGCCGCCACACCGCGACCCAGCTCCCGGCCGGGCCGTCGATCCGCAGCGCGACGGCGCAGCCCTCCGGCGTCAGCACCTGGCCCGGCTGCACGGCGAACGGGGTCACCAGCGCGTCCGGCAGCCGCAGGCTCTCCGGGAACCGCGCCGGACGCAGACTGCCCAGCACACCCCAGCCCAGCCGGTCCCGGCCGGGGGTGGGCGCGTCCGAACGCACCAGGATCAGACCGCTGTCGGGGTCGGCCAGCAGCAGCCGGTCGTCGCTGGACTCGGTGATCTGGAGCAGCGGGGTGACCTCCCCGTCGCGCGCCAGGTCCACGGCGACGGTCTTGACCGGGCCGCCGCCGGGCAGCCGCCGGTCCAGGGCGAGCAGCCGGCCCTCGCGGTCGAGCCAGGCGCCGCCGGAGCAGTGGCCGGGCACCTGGGCGACCCGTTCCGGGCCGGCGGGGCCGCCCGCCACCAGCCACACGGCCGTGGCGTGCGCGCCGGGCACCAGCGCGTAGGCGCGGGCGCCGTCCGGCGACGGCGGCAGCAGCGTCAACTCCTCGGCGGGGACGGCCCCGAGGGCCAGCTCCCCGGTCCCGGGGCCGGTCGGGTACAGCAGCGAGAACGTGTACCGGCCGTCGACCCGCCGGGCGACCAGGACCCGGCCGTCCGCGAGCGGCAGCACCCCGGTGTCCGGCTCCTCGGGCTGCCCGACGGGCAGCGGCACCGCGTACGGCTCGGGCCCGCCGAGGGTCCAGCGCTCGGCGAACAGCGCGTCACCGGTCCCGGCGATGCGGGCCGCGTACGACCCGTCCGCGGCGATCACGAACGCGGCCGCCGCGGCCCCGGCGGTCCCCGGATTGTCCGCCGCCTCGTCCTCCGCGGCGGCCTCGATGGCACAGACAGTCATCGGTACCTCACCTCCGGCAACCGAAGCTAGGTATCGCACTTCCTGCCGAACAACACGAGCCACCCGTCTTCACACATAAGGGTGGCGGTGCGGCGATTCGCCTGAGCGGCGACGGACGGCTGTGCTGCGCCGACGCGCCGGAGGCCCGCGTTCCGCCCCGGGGGCGGGGGTTCGGGTCCGGGGCGGGCCCGGACGGCCAGGGGACGCGGGCTTCGTGCCCGGGGCGCCGGGCACGAAGCCCGTGGCACCCGCCGCGCGGCCGGTGTCGCGGGGCCCCGCCGGACCGGCGCTCCCCGGGCGGGCCCGCCCCGGGGTGACCGCCGGGTGGGCGTCCCATCCGGGGGCGAGCCCGCCCCGGCCGCCGCGTCCGGCCGCCCCGGCTACCGCGTCCACCCGACCGCCGCCGTGTCGTCGTCGCCGACGGACGCGTCCGGCGCCGCCGACTCGACGGCCGCCGCCGGTCCGGGCGGCCGCCCGGACCCGCGCGGGACGCCCACCCCCGGGCATATGGGCCCTGGGCGGAGAAGCCGGGCCCGCCGGCGCCGGCCCGTTCGGGGCCGTCCGCCCCCGGGGCGGGCGTCCCGCGCGGGGGGCCGGGCTCCCACCCGAGGTCGCAGGCCGGGTCCGCCTCGGGGTGACCGCCGGGTGGGCGGACCATCGGGGCGCGAGCCCGCCCCGGCCGCGCGTCCGCCCACCCCCGGGGCGGGCGTCCCGCGCGGGTCCGGGCTTCGCACCACCCACCCGCACGGTCCCCACCCGACGGGCGTCCCGTGTGCGGGGTCCGGGCGGGCGCCCGGGGCCGCCGACCGGGCGGGTAGCCTGTGGGGCGTGCCCCGTCTGTCTGAAGTCATCGCCGCGCTCGACACCCTCTGGCCCCCCGAGCGGGCCGAGCAGTGGGACGCCGTCGGGACGGTGGTGGGAGAGCCCGGCGCCGAGGTCACGCGGGTACTGTTCGCCGTCGACCCGGTCCAGGACGTCGTCGACGAGGCCGTCCGCCTCGGCGCGGACCTCCTCGTCACCCACCACCCGCTCTACCTCCGCGGGACGACGACCGTCGCCGCCGGTCACTTCAAGGGCCGCGTCGTGCACACCCTGATCAAGAACGACATCGCCCTGCACGTCGCCCACACCAACGCGGACACCGCCGACCCCGGCGTCTCCGACGCCCTCGCGGGCGCCCTCGACCTGCGGGTCGTGCGCCCCCTCGTCCCGGACGCGACCGACCCCGCCGGGCGCCGCGGCCTCGGCCGGATCTGCGAACTCGACCACCCCGAGACACTGGCCGAGTTCGCCGCCCGCGCCGCCAAGCGGCTGCCCGCCACCGCGCAGGGTGTCCGCGTCGCCGGCGACCCGGACGCCCTCGTGCGCACCGTCGCCGTCAGCGGCGGCTCCGGCGACAGCCTCTTCGACCAGGTGCGGGCCGCCGGCGTGGACGCCTTCCTCACCGCCGACCTGCGCCACCACCCGGTGTCCGAGGCCGTCCAGCACACCCCGCTGGGCCTCGTCGACGCCGCCCACTGGGCCACCGAGTGGCCCTGGTGCGAGCAGGCCGCCGCCCAGCTCGACGAGATCTCCGACCGGCACGGCTGGGACCTGCGGGTCCATGTCTCGAAGACGGTCACCGACCCCTGGTCCTCCCACCACGATTCCTCTGGAGCCCCCAACTGAACGCCGCGCCCGCCGACCAGATCCGACTCCTCGACGTACAGGCCCTGGACGTCCGGCTCGCCCAGCTCGCCCACAAGCGGGCCTCGCTGCCCGAGCACGCCGAGCTGGAGTCGCTGAACAAGGACCTCTCCCAGCTCCGTGACCTCCTCGTCGCCGCGCAGACCGAGGAGAGCGACACCGCCCGCGAGCAGACCAAGGCCGAGCAGGACGTCGACCAGGTCCGCCAGCGCGCCACCCGCGACCAGCAGCGCCTGGACTCCGGCGCGGTCACCTCGCCCAAGGACCTGGAGAACCTCCAGCGCGAGATCGTCTCCCTCGCCAAGCGCCAGGGCGACCTGGAGGACGTCGTCCTGGAGGTCATGGAGCGCCGCGAGGCCGCCCAGGAGCGTGCCGCCGAACTGACCGGCCGCGTCGAGTCCGTGCAGGCCAAGGTCGACGACGCGACCACCCGCCGGGACACCGCCCAGCAGGATCTGGACGCCGAGGCCGCCTCCGTCACCAAGGAGCGCGAGGTCGTCTCCGCCGCCGTGCCCGCCGACCTCCTCAAGCTGTACGAGAAGCTGCGCGTCCAGCAGGGCGGCGTCGGCGCGGCCCGCCTCTACCAACGGCGCTGCGAGGGCTGCCAGTTGGAGCTGAACATCACCGAGCTGAACGAGGTCCGCGCCGCGGCTCCCGACTCGGTGCTGCGCTGCGAGAACTGCCGCCGCATCCTGGTCCGCACCTCCGAATCGGGCCTGTAGTGACGGAGTTCGTCGTCGAGGCCGACGGCGGCTCCCGGGGCAACCCGGGCCCCGCCGGCTACGGCGCCGTCGTCCTCGACCCGGTCACCGGCGAGACCCTCGCCGAGGCCGCCGAGTACATCGGCACGGCGACGAACAACGTCGCCGAGTACCGGGGCCTGATCGCGGGCCTGAAGGCGGCCCGCGACCTGGACCCGGAGGCCACCGTCCGCGTCCGGATGGACTCCAAGCTGGTCGTCGAGCAGATGTCCGGCCGCTGGAAGATCAAACACCCGGACATGAAGCCCCTCGCGGCCGAGGCCGCCCGCGTCCTCCCGGCCGGCCGGGTCCGCTACGAGTGGATTCCGCGCGAGCGCAACAAGCACGCGGACCGCCTCGCCAACGAGGCGATGGACGCGGGGCGTCAGGGCCGGCAGTGGGAGCCGTCCCGCTCCACCGCCGACCTGGACGCGGGCGCGGCCCGCACGGTCGGCGACGCGGCAGCGGGCGCGGCCCGCGCCCGCGCGGCCCTCGCGGGCGCCGCCACGGCGACCGGGACCCCGACCTCGGCCGGGCCCTCCACCGGAGCCGGGTCCACGACCTCGGCCGGAACTCCCACGGTGACCGGCACCCCCACGGCCAGCGGGTCCACGGCCTCGGCCCGGACCTCCACCGGAGCCGGGCCCACGACCTCGGCCGGGCCTGAGCCCACCGGCACCTCGGCCAGGACTTCCACGGCGGGCGGAAACTCCACCACCTCGGCCGGGGCCACGACCTCGGCCCAGGCCCCCACCTTGGCCGGGACCGCAACCTCGGCCAGGACCCCCACCTCAACCGGGATCTCGACGGCGGGCGGAAACTCCACCACCTCGGCCAGCGGGGCCACCACCTCGGCCAGCGGGGCCACCACCTCGGCCGGAACTCCCACAGCGACGGGAACCCCCGGCTGGGGAACCGCGGCAGACCTCGGCACCCCCACCACCTTCGTCCTCCTCCGCCACGGCGAGACCGCCCTCACCCCCGAGAAGCGCTTCTCCGGCAGCGGCGGCAGCGACCCCGTCCTCTCCGACGCCGGACGCCGCCAGGCCGAGGCCGTCGCGTCCGCCCTGGCCGCGCGCGGCACCGTCCAGACGATCGTCACCTCACCCCTGCGCCGCTGCCGCGAGACCGCCGAGGCCGTGGCCACCCGCCTCGGGCTGCCCGTCACCGTCGACGAGGGCCTGCGCGAGACCGACTTCGGCGCCTGGGAGGGACTGACCTTCGCCGAGGTCCGGGAGCGCCACCCCGACGACCTCAACGCCTGGCTCGCGTCCCCGAAGGCGGCCCCCACCGGCGGCGGCGAGTCCTTCGCCACCGTGGCCCGCCGGGTCTCCTCCGCCCGCGACCGCCTCCTCGCGGCGCACCGGGGCCGCACCGTCCTCCTCGTCACCCACGTCACGCCCATCAAGACCCTGGCCCGCCTGGCCCTGGGAGCCCCGCCGGAGTCGCTGTTCCGGATGGAGCTCTCGGCCGCGTCGGTCTCGGCGGTGGCGTACTACGCGGACGGCAACGCGTCCGTCCGCCTCCTCAACGACACCTCCCACCTGCGCTGACACCGGCGTCGTCCCCGTGCCCCCTCCCGCGCGTAGCAGCGCAGCTCAGCCATGGTGGGGAGGCCGGGGCCGTGCAGGGGTCGTGTACGGGACGTGCGGCGTGGCCCGGAAGCCGGGTGGGCAGGCCGCGCGTCCCGTGCATGAGCCCCGGAGGGGCCACGGGACCAGCGTCCCGGACCGGGCCCCGCACAAGCAACGCCCCCACAGACGGCGGCTACCCGGCCGACAACCGCAGCCCCGCCGCAGGGCCTACGCGCCCGACAACCGCAGCCCCGCCGCAGGGCCTACGCGCCCGACAACCGCAGCCCCGCCGCCCGGCGCGCCAGCGCCTCCACCCGCCCCCAGTCCTTCGCCCGCACCGCGTCCTCCGGCAGCAGCCACGACCCGCCCACGCACCCCACATTCGGCAACGCCAGATACGCGCCGGCCGACTCCACCGTGATCCCGCCCGTCGGGCAGAAGCGCGCCCCGGGCAGCGGCCCGGCCAGGGACTTCAGATACGCCGTGCCCCCGGCCGCCTCCGCCGGGAAGAACTTCATCTCGTGGACGCCGCGTTCGAGGAGCGCCAGGACCTCCGAGGCCGTCGACACCCCTGGCAGGAACGGCACCCCGGACGCCCGCATCGCGCCGAGCAGCGTCTCCGTCCACCCCGGGCTCACCAGGAACCGCGCCCCCGCCGCCACCGCCGCGTCCACCGACGCGGGCGTCACGACCGTGCCCGCCCCGACGACCGCCCCCGGCACCTCCGCCGCGATCGCCCGGATCGCGTCCAGCGCGGGGGCCGTCCGCAGCGTGACCTCGATCGCGGGCAGCCCGCCCGCCATCAGGGCCCGGGCGAGGGGCACCGCGTCGTCGGCGTCGTCGATCACCACCACCGGCAGCACGGGCGCGAGGTCGAGCACGGAGGAGGGCAGGACGGAACTCATGCCGCCATCCTGCCCACCCACCCCACCCTGCGCAACGCGCGTTGCGCCCTGTGCAACCCACCCGCAAGCTCAGCGCTCCCCGTCCCGCGCGCCCCCGCGCACGCCCTCGCGAGCGGCCCCGCCCCCGCGAGCGCCGCCGCCCGCGCGAGCGCCCCCTCAGTGGATCTCCGTCACCACCACGTCCAGCCCCCACGCCCGCCCCGCCCGCGCCGGCGCCTCCGCCTCGACCGTGTACCCCAGGTCCCGCAACGCCTCGACCAGCGCCTCCGGCGTCCGCGGCGCCGCCCCCGCCTCCAGCAGGCTCCGCACCAGCCGCCCCTTCGTCGCCTTGTTGAAGTGGCTGACGACCGAGCGCTTCTCCACCCCGTCCACCATCTGCGCGTGCAGCACCCGGACCGTCGCCGTCCGGTCCGCCACCGCCCCCTTCGGCTTCCAGGCCGCCGCGTACGCCGACGACCGCAGGTCCAGCACCAGACCGCCGTCCGCCGCCTCGGGCATCACGTCCGCCATCGGCCCCCGCCAGTACGCGCCGAGCGCGCCCAGTCCGGGCAGCCTGACGCCCATCGAGCAGCGGTACGGCGGGACGCGGTCGCCGATCCGGAGCGCGCCCCACAGCCCCGAGAACACCAGCAGGGACTCCCGGGCCCGGCGCCGGGCGCCCGCCTCCAGAGTCGCCAGGCCGAGCGCGTCGTACAGCACCCCGGTGTACAGCTCACCGGCCGGCCGCGCCCCCGCCGTCCGCAGCTCCGCGTTCTTCGCGATCTCGCCGCGCAGGCCGTCGCTCAGCCCGAGCACCTCCTGCGCCTTGGCCTCGTCGGCCGCGCACAGCTCGACCAGTTCGTCCAGGACGGCCGCCCGCGCCTCCGCGAGCCCCGGCAGGGACAGCGACTCCGGCTTCAGCGGGGCCCCGCGTCCGGCGGGGGCCTTGCCTTCCGACGGCGGCAGCAGCACGAGCACGGCGGTTCTCCTTCATGACGTACGGGGGAGGGGGTGCGGCCCCCTCGGCAACCCTACAAACCCCCCGCCCCCGGGCGCCCCCACGGGCGCCGACGTGCCCCCCACCCCCACCCTGCGCCCCCGCGCCCCACCCCCACCCTGCGCCCCCGCGCCCCACCCCCACCCTGCGCCCCCGCGCCCCACCCCCACCCTGCGCCCCCGCGCCCCAACACAGCGCGCCCCGCGCACCCCCGCGCCCGACGTGCTCCCACCCCCACCCCGCCATACGCTCGGTCCATGCCCCGCCGCCCCATGCATCTGACCGGCGCAGCCGAGGCCACGCTGCGCACCGCACTGCGCGAGATCCGCACCAGCCCCGACGTCCCGGGCCCGTTCCCGCCCGAGGTCCTGGCCGAGGCCGAGACGGCGGCCCGCACTCCCGGCATCGGCCCGGACACCCCCGTCTCCGACCTGCCGTTCCTCACCGTCGACCCGCCCGGCTCCACCGACCTCGACCAGGCGATGCACCTGGCCCGGCGGCCCGGCGGGGGCTACCGCGTGCACTACGCGATCGCGGACGTCGCCGCGTTCGTCACCCCCGGCGGCCCGCTGGACCGCGAGGCGCACCGCCGCGTCCAGACCCTGTACTTCCCCGACGGGCGCGTCCCGCTGCACCCGCCCGTCCTCTCCGAGGGCGCGGCCAGCCTGCTGCCCGGCCGGACCGTCCCCGCCCTGCTCTGGCGCATCGACCTCGACGCCGACGGCGCCCCCCTCACCACCGGCCCCACCGCCTCCCTCGACGTGCGGCGCACCCTCGTCCGCAGCCGCGCCCGCCTCGACTACGCCCATGTACAGCGGCAGATCGACACCGGCACCGCCGAGGAACCCCTCGCCCTGCTCCGCGAGATCGGGCGGCTGCGCGAGGCGCTGGAGGCGGAACGCGGCGGCATCTCGCTCGACGTCCCCGAGCAGGAGATCAGCGAGCGCGACGGCGCCTTCGTCCTCGCGTACCGCGCCCCGCTGCCCGCCGAGGGCTGGAACGCCCAGATCTCCCTGCTCACCGGCATGACCGCCGCCGATGTCATGATCGCGTCCGGTACGGGCATCCTGCGCACCCTGCCGACCGCGCCGGACGGGGCCGTGGCCCGGCTGCGCCGCTCGGCGACGGCGCTGGGGATCGAGTGGCCGCACCACGTCTCGTACGCGGCCCTCGTCCGCGCCCTCGACGCGCGCGAACCGCGGCACGCCGCCTTCCTCCAGGAGTGCACGACGCTGCTGCGCGGGGCGGGCTACACCGCGTTCACCGGCGGGGAGCTGCCGACGCCCTCCGTGCACGCGGCCGTGGCGCACGCGTACACCCACTGCACCGCGCCGCTGCGCCGGCTCGTCGACCGGTACGCGGGCGAGCTGTGTGTGGCGGCGGTCGCCGGGCGGGAGCCGCCCGAGTGGGTGACGGCCGCGCTCCCGGCCCTGCCGGGCGAGATGGCCGAAGGGTCCCGGCGCGCCAACGCGGTGGAACGTGCCTGCGTCGACCTGGTCGAGGCGGCGGTGCTGCGCGACCGGGTGGGCGAGGTCTTCGACGGCGTGGTGGTGGACGTCAAGGACAAGTCCCCCGACGTGGGCACCGTCCACCTGGCGGACCCGGCGGTGGTGGCCCGGATCGAGGGCGACGGGGTGGCGCTGCCGCTGGGTGAGCGCCTGCCCGTCCGCCTCACCCACGCGGACCCGGCCACCCCCTCGGTCCTCTTCACCCCGGCGTGACCCGCACCCCTCACCCTCACCCCACCCGCACCCCTCAACCCACCCCCACCCCGCCTTCGCTCTCCACCCTGCCGTCGCCCTCCACGGCCTTCCGGTACGCGGCGACGAACGCGGCCGGGTCGTCGGTGTGGAACCGGATCGTCCCCTCCGCGACCGCCCGCGCGCCCAGCGGCCGGACGAACGGGACCGGGCGGGCCAGGTCCACCGCGACCGTCGTCTGCCCGCCGACCACCAGCTCCACCGAACCGTCCTCGCGCAGGGTGACCAGCTTCCCGTCGGGGTAGCGCCGCTCCACCCGCACCCGGGCGACGGCGTCCACCGGCACCCGTACGTCCACCAGAGCGCCCCAGCGCAGCCGCAAGGACCCATCCGGTTCCACCACATGTGGCCGCACCACACAGGCCGCATGCATCGCCACCGCGATCAGCACACCGTAGACATCCACCACCAGCACGATCCTGTGCACCAGCGGCCAGGGGATGAGCACGGCCAGCGCGACCGCCTCCACGACGGAGACGAAGATCAGGCCCCACATCATCGCCGTCTGCGGGCCGGTGTACGCGCCGGCGTACGCCCCCGCCGGCACGCCGTGCCTGCGCCGCGCCACCCACAGCACCAGGCTGTGCACCCCGCGTACTTCGTGCTCCAGCAGCCGCGCGACCTTCACCGGCAGCAGCCCGAGCAACGCCCGCCACGCCCTCAGCCCCATGTCCCGCACCGCACCCCGCCCCACCTTCATCGCCCCGCCCCCTGCTCTCCCCGGTCTCCCGACTCCGCCGCCCTGCCCCCGGCCGTCCTCTCCTTCACCAGCACGAGCATCCGCCGCACCACCGCCGCCTGCGCCGGCGCGAAGTCCGCCAGAAACGCCTCCCCGAACGCGCCCTCGAACGCCCCGTCCCCCTGCTCCCCCTCGTCCATGAACGCCAGCAGTGCGTCCGGCACCGCGTCCGCCAGTGCCACCGCCAGCGGTTCCACGCGCGGGTCGTCGGCCGCCGCGTCCGCCAGCTCGTCCAGCCGCTCGTACAGCGCCTGCGCCCTCGCCGCGTACCCCTCGTCACCGGCCAACGGCCCCAGCACGGCGAAGAGTTCGGCCCGCTGCTCATCCGGAACCAGGGAGTCCAGCAGCGCCAGGTGCTCGCGGTCCTTGGCCGCCATGGGGGAGTCCGTCGGCCCCAGCGCCCCGAGCAGCCCCGCCAGCTCCGCCGACACCGGGCCCTCCACCGGCAACCGCCCGTCCCGCGCCTGCGCCACCAGCTCCCCGAGCCGCGCCCGGCGCCGCGCGATCGCCGCCTCCTGCGCGGCCAGGTCCGCGTCCAGCTCCTCCAGCACCTCGACCAGCTCCCGCCCGGCGTCGTCGGCCAGCACGTCCCGCACCTCGGCCAGCCCCAGCCCCAACTCGGTCAGCCGCCTGATCCGCGCCAGCACCACCGCGTCCCGCAGCCCGTACTCCCGGTACCCGTTCGCCCGCCGCACGGGCTCGGGCAGCAGCCCCTGCTGGTGGTAGTGCCGAACGGTCCGCGACGTGACGCCGACGAGCGCGGCGAGCTCTCCGATCCTCATGGGGTCCAGTGGAAACCATGACGCTGCGACAGGGTCAAGCCGCACGCGCACCGGCCTCGCGGTACCCCCGGAACCCGCTGATCATGTGCCACGATCGAGGGAACGACCCCCATGTCCGGGACGGCGGGAGCAGCGATGTCCGAGCACGATCGGCGACCGAGGGAGGAGCGCGACATGACTGCCGTGCCGCATGAACCGCTCACGCGGGGCGACGTCCTGCTGGAGGGCTTCCTGGCGCTGGACACGCCGGAGGGCTTCCGGGCGGAGCTGATCGAGGGGGAGATCGTTGTGACACCGCCGCCGGACGGGGACCACGAGGACTACATCAACCAGATCGTGAAGCAGATCATCCGCCGCTCACGAACCGACATGGACTACTCCGGCAACAAGGGGCTGAAGCTGCGCAGCGCGCCCGACTGCCCCCGCAACCACGTCATCCCGGACGGCACCTTCGCGGCCGCCGACCGGCGGCTGTTCCGCGGCGCCGAGCCCTGGATGCCGAGCGACGGCGTCGCCCTGGTCCTGGAGGTGACCTCGACCCGCCCCCACGCGGACCGCGAGGCCAAGCGCCGCTGCTACGCCCGGGCGGAGATCCCGCTGTACCTCCTGGTGGACCGGGACGCCTCCTCCCTGACCCTCTTCTCCGACCCGGAGAACGGCGACTACCGCCAGCTCACCACCCTCCCGTTCGGCAAGCCGCTGCCCCTCCCCGAGCCCTTCGGCTTCGACCTGGAGACCGCCGACCTCGCCTGACCGACCGCCCCCGCCCGGCGGGTAGCATGGTCCCCACGGCAGACGAGCCGGGCGGGCGGCCGCGTGGGGATCCCCGGATCCTCCCGAGGAACGTCCGGGCTCCACAGGGCAGGGTGGTGGCTAACGGCCACCCGGGGTGACCCGCGGGACAGTGCCACAGAAAACAGACCGCCGGGGACCTCGGTCCTCGGTAAGGGTGAAACGGTGGTGTAAGAGACCACCAGTGCCCAGGGCGACCTGGGCAGCTAGGTAAACCCCACCCGGAGCAAGGTCAAGAGGGAGCGCCCCGGCGCTCCTGCGCGGACGTTCGAGGGCTGCCCGCCCGAGTCCGCGGGTAGACCGCACGAGGCCGGCGGCAACGCCGGCCCTAGATGGATGGCCGTCACCCCGACGACCGCGAGGTCCCGGGGGACAGAACCCGGCGTACAGCCCGACTCGTCTGCCGCTTCCTGTGGCTTCGCCTGGGGGAGGGCCCCTACGCCCGGTCGGTCAAGGCCCTCCTTGGCCACGTACGACCCGGGCGCGAAGCGCTGACAACACCGTCGCAGGGGTGGTGCGGGGCAGCCGGCCCCGCCCCACCCGCGGTCACTGCCGGGGCGTCTGCGGGGGGCGGCTGACCTCGTCGATGTCGTCGAGGACGGTTTGGGCGAGTGCGACATTGCCTTCGAGGATGTCGCGGTCGAAATTCCCCGGTTCGCGTTGATACCGAGCCTTGCCGACCTCTGAGGTGAAGGCCTCCGCGGGAATGGAGTCGGCACCCGGCGGCACAAATTTCAGCGTTTCCTGGAAGGCCGCGAGCGCGTATGCCACAGCATCACGCAGTTTGTCGTGCTCGGACTCGGGAGAGTTGAGCAATTGGATACCGGCCGACTCGGAGATGCGGAACGCGACCTCCGCGAACTCACCCGGGTCGATGATCTGCGAGGGCTGAGCCCCACCGAACGCGGGCGGCGGCGGAGAAATCTCCTCAGCCATACGGAAGTCGAAGCGACGAACCGTCCCACACTGCCGACACGGACCCTCATACACGGCCACGAGGTCATCGCCGTGCTGCTCCAGCCGGTGCTGCCGGTCGAAGTCGCCGGAACCGCACACACACGGGTGCAGATCCATGTACAGATGCGCTTCGAACGATGAGCGTGCCGTCAACATGGCATGATCATACTGGCTGTTCGATGCGGTGGCAGGATTACGGCGGAGCATTGCATGGACCGATCTGCCGATCCTCGAATGCTGGCGAACGTGCTGGCAGCGGAGCCAGGAGGAACCGAGGCGGATCAACTGCGTGCCCGGCAGGCGGCGCTCGTCGAGGCTTCCAGGGCTGAGACGGAGAGCATCGCGTCGACGGTTCTGGGAGATCGCTTCAGATCGCTCGAAGCTGCTCGGACAGAGGAAAGCAATCCGCGCGACTACCTGGAACTGAGGGCAACACGCGGGAAGCCGATGGCGCTCTGGCTGGACGCCGTTCCGATGCCTGCCGGCACCATCGCCACTACCGCGACGAACACAACGTCGGACCAGTACATCGTGCAGGTGTCCGATCGTCTGCCGAGCCGTCTGCTGAGGAGAGTGCTGGCGCACGAGGTCGGCGAACTCATGGCTGTGCACGAGCGGTCCGGCCAGGGGCTGGCACCTGTCCGCGAGAATCTCCTGGCCCAGGGGGCGAAAGTCTCCCCTCGGCAGGAGCTGTCGAGCCGGGACCACGGCCGTATCGGCGAGCTGAACTGGCTTGCGAGTATTGCCCGCAATCGGGATCTGTCACAGCGGCAGCGGACCGGGGCGCGTGCCGAACTGTCCGCCCTGCTCGACCACTGCGGGGAGCGCGCTGTCGTGCCCACTGCCGAGGTGGAACAGCATGCAGCCGAGCGGAGATCCGCTGCGCGGCGGCTCCTCGCATCACGGGATTTCCTCTCCCCCGCCGCCAAGCGCACAGTAGGTGAACTCGCCCGCCCCATCGAACAACTCGACCCCACCGACGCCGCCATGCTCCAGGCCGCTCGTGAGGCGGCCGCCGTCGCGCAGCGGCAGGTCGAGGCGTTCATCGGGCGGCGCGACATCACCATGGCCATGCCCGGCTACGACCAGAACGGCCTGCCGCTCCCCCGCGATCAGGTAGAACCCGCCTCGCAGCAGTGGGCGGACTACCGCGGCCAGATGGGTGAGCTGGCCGCGCAGACCGTGGCGAATCAGAACGCGGCGGGCGAGATCCCGCTGCGCAAGGTGACGATCGGCGGGGGCGCGAGCCTGTCCGGGCGCGACCGTGAGGCCCTGCTCATCGACGCGGTGGGCCGCTGGCACCTGGACCCCGGTGCCGGGATCGTGCAGTCGGCGGACCAGGACCGGGACCTGGCCCAGTGGATGGGAGCCGACCCGTACCAGGCCGTCAGGGAGCCCGGCGACCGGATCTCCATCGACGCGGTGCGCCTCTGGGAGGATCAGCTGGCCACCCAGGGTGATGTGGCGAACGGCCGCGCCCACCTGAGACTCGACGAGAACGGCACGCTGCTCGCCGAGGCGCGGGCCTTCAACAGGGACGGCAGCGAGCGTGGCGGGACACCTCTGCTGGTGCGGGTCGACGGTACGCCCACCGTCGCGACCGGCCTGACCGCCGAAGTGGTCCCCGGAATCGCACGCGACAGCCGAGAACTCGGGCCGGGCGTGGAGAGCCGCAGCGAGGCCGTACGGCTGATCAGCGAGCGCCTCCAGGAACTCGAAGGGCAGGGGGCCGCCGGAGCCGGCGAGCTTCGGGAGCGGCTCATCCGGGCAGAGCGGACCGGAGCCGACACCGCGACGGTCCTCGCCGCCGTCGACTCGTCCAACCTCCGGGGGGCCTTGTTCGACGGGCTGGGCGAAGGGCCGGTCAAGCGGCGCTTGGAAGGCTGCTTCACGACCCTGGACGCCACCGAGAAGTGGGAGAGGGCGAGGGAGGCAGCCCCCGGGCGGGTGCTGATGGGTGACGAGGTCGCCGAGAACCGCTTCGACCCGGCGGACGCCGAGCACTGGATCGTCGCCGGCTCCGGCGGCACGGGGGTCGCCAACGCTGAGATCATCCTGCGGGAGAACGCCGACGCGAAAGTGACCGTCATCGGTGCGGCACCACCGGCCGCTCTGGAGCACCAGGTGCAGTTCCCTCAGATGCGGAAGGAGTTCGAGGGCCGCCTGAATCTTGTCAACGCGCGCGTGGGCGCCATCGAGACCTTCCAGGGCGAGGACGGCAGGACATCGTTCAAGCTGACGTACCCGGGCGAGAACAGAGGCGATCCGCCCAGGGAACTCACCGGCGACGGCTACGTCGCGAGCCTGGGCCGTACCAACCCCCTTCCCCCGGCCCTGCAGACACTGGCGAACCAGGTGCGGGACAACCGCGGGCAGGTCACCGGCGACCTGATGTTCGACCAGGACGACCAGTACATCGGCTACGGGCTGACGTTCCGCACCGAGGACGGCAAGGAGCATCGTGTCGACGTCGACGGCGCCGCGTCCTGGCAACTCCCGCGCGAGGTGTTCGCCCCGGAGTCGGGCATCCAGCAGCGGCTGAACCAGATGGGCGCCCGCGCCCTGCCCGCCGAGACCGGCAACGCCTCGCCCGGCTTCTCTCCCATCGCCCGGCAGAGCGCGCTCCGGGCGAGGGCGGTGGCCGCGGAACAGTCCGGGGACGAGAACGCTGTGCGACGGGTACAGGAGATCCCGCCCCGGTGGCGGCCGCCGGAGCTTTCGGTGCCGGCCAACACCACGACCGGGCCCTCGAACTCACCGACCGCTTCCGTCCCGCAACAGCAACAGCAACAGCAACAGCAACAGGGCCAGCAGGAGCCGCCGCTCGCGCGCCCCGCGCCCACGCAAGCTCCCCCGCAGGCACCCGCTCCCGCAGCGCGCGAGCCGCGACCGGGGCATCAGTGGTTGCCGGGTGTCCGGGTGACCGGCACGAGGAGCGCCACCGCCCCCACCCAGCCGCAGCATGCACCCCCGGACCAGCAGCGTCCCGGGCCGAACCGGGGTCCCGGACTGGGCGATTGACGTAGCCGGGCCGACAGCGGTTCCCCGGCGGACTTCTTCGCCGGCTGCCACCGGCAGAAGCAGGGCGAGCACGGACTCACGGACGACGATCTCCGTGGCCGGCGCCCTCCGGCCGCGATACGGAAGGTGCCCATGACGGACACCCGGCGCGGGCAGGGTCCTCGGGGCAGCGGACGGCACCGCCGCCGGACGCTTCCTCGCCCTCAACCCCGCCCGACGTACGGCATGTTCGTCGCCATCACCGTCGCGAACGGGATGTTCGCCTCCAGGGGGAGGTCCGCCATGTGGCGGACGGTGCGGGCGACGTCGGTGACGTCCATGACCGGTTCCGGGGCGAGGTCGCCGTTGGCCTGGCGGACGCCCTGTTGCATGGCGCGGGTCATGTCGGTGGCCGCGTTGCCGATGTCGATCTGGCCGCAGGCGATCCGGTACGGGCGGCCGTCGAGGGCGATGGACTTGGTGAGGCCCGTCAGCGCGTGCTTGGTCGCGGTGTAGGGGGCCGAGTCCGGGCGGGGGACGTGGGCGGAGATGGAGCCGTTGTTGATGATCCGGCCGCCCCGCGGGTCCTGGTCGCGCATCTGGCGGAACGCGGCCTGGGCGCAGAGGAACGCGCCGTTCAGGTTGACGTCGACGACCTTGCGCCACGCCTCGTACGGCAGGTCCGCGAAGCCGATGCCGCCCGGGCCGAAGGTGCCCGCGTTGTTGAAGAGGAGGTCCACGCGGCCGAAGTGCTCGCGGACCGTGGTGAACAGGGCCGTCACCGCGGCCGGGTCGGTCACGTCCGCCGGGACGGCCAGGACGTCCGCGTCCGGGCCGGTGAGGGAGGCCGTCTCGTCCAGCGTGCCGGCCGTGCGCCCGGCCAGGGCCACCGACCAGCCGGTTGACGCCAGCTCCAGGGCCACGGCCCGGCCGATCCCCGAGCCCGCTCCCGTCACCACCGCGATCTTCCGTACAGCGCTCATGGCTGCGCAGCGTACGGCCCGGCGCGGGGAGCGGGGCGCGGCCGACCGCCATGCGGACGCGGAGGGGGCGAGGGGGAACGGGCCGGGCCCGGGGCGGTCACTCGCCGGGGAAGCGCACCCCGATCCGGGCCCGCACCGCGTCCAGCGTCCGCATCACCGCGAGGGTGCCGTCCAGCGGGACGAGCGGGGACTCCGTCTCGCCCGCCCGCAGCGCGCGCGTCACCTCGGCCGCCTCGTGCTCCATCGTGTCGCGCCGCCCGGTGAAGGCGAACTCCTCCGGTTCCGCGCCCGCCCGGTGGAGGACGAAGCGTTCCGGGTGGAAGAAGCCGTCGGGCACGTCGATCCGGCCCAGGGTCCCGCTGACCGAGGCGGTCACCGGGGTGCCCGCCGTGATCGAGCAGCTCAGCAGCGCCGTCGCGCCGCCGTCCCAGCCGAGCAGCATCCCGGTGTTGAGGTCGACGCCCTCCTCGCTCAGCAGCGCGTCCGCCCGGACCCGGTCCGGTTCGCCGAGCAGGAGCTGGGCGAAGGCCACCGGGTAGACGCCGAGGTCGAGGAGGGCGCCGCCGCCGAGGGCCGGGTCGCGCAGGCGGTGTGCCGCGTCCGGCGGCGCGGCGAAGCCGAAGTCGGCCTGCACGGTGCGGATCTCGCCGATCGCGCCGTCCCGGACGAGTTCCGTGAGTTTCCGGACGGCCGGGTGGCAGTACATCCACATGGCCTCCATCAGGAACGTGCCCCGTGCGCGGGCGAGGGCGACGAGTTCGGCCGCCTCGGCCGCGTTCAGCGTGAACGGCTTCTCGCACAGGACCGGACGCCCCGCCTCCAGACAGAGACCGGCCGCCGCCCGGTGCGCGGAGTGTGGTGTGGCCACATAGACGACGTCCACATCCTCGTCGGCGGCGAGCGCGGCCCAGCTCCCGTGGGCGCGGGGGATCGCGTACCGGTCGGCGAAGGCCCGGGCCGAGGACTCGCTGCGGGAGGCCACCGCGACCACCCGGGCGTCGGGCATCCGCAGCAGGTCCTCGGTGAAGCGGGCGGCGATGCCGCCGGTGGCCAGGATGCCCCAGCGCAGGGGCCGGTCCCGGTCGGAGGCCGTGGTTCCGGCCTCGTCGGGGGTGATGGTGGTGCGGGTGGTGTGCACGGGCGCCCCGTCCGATGGATTCGATCAAGCGATCGGGCTGAGAGCATAGTTTGTTGAAACCAGGAACAGGAGAGCTGTCGATGCCGGACCGCGGCCAGAGCCACGAAGGACACCACCCCGTACCCGCCGTACACCCCGAGCCCGTGGCCGAGGCCGCCGCCCTCCCCGGGGCCGTCGCCGTCCCGGGAGCCGTCGCCGTCCCGGGGACGGAGGCCGTTTCCGGGGGAGGGGCGCCGGCCACGCCCGGGTCCGCTTCGGGGACCGGTGCCGGGGGCGTTCCCGGCGGGGTGGTGGCGGCGCCCGGGTCCGGTCCCGAGGCCGGGGGCGTCAAGGGCGCGGGTAGGGGCGGTGCCGTCGGCGCGGGCAAGCCGGGGGCCACCGGCCGGGACGGCGTCGGGGCACGCCGGGCCGGGCTGCTGGTGACTCTCGTACTGGGCGGGCTCACCGCCCTCCCGCCCCTGTCCATGGACATGTACCTCCCCGCCCTGCCCGCCGTCACCGACTCGCTCTCCGCGCCCGCCGCGACCGTGCAGCTCACCCTCACCGCCTGCCTCGCCGGCATGGCTCTCGGGCAGCTGGTCGTCGGCCCGATGAGCGACCGGTGGGGCCGCCGCCGGCCCCTGCTCGCCGGCATGGTCCTCTACGTCCTCGCCACCGCCGTCTGCGCCCTCGCCCCCACCGCCGAACTCCTCATCGCCTTCCGGCTGGTCCAGGGCCTGGCGGGCGCGGCCGGCATCGTCATCGCCCGCGCCATGGTCCGCGACCTGTACGACGGCGTGGAGATGGCACGTTTCTTCTCCACCCTGATGCTCATCTCCGGAGCCGCGCCGATCGTCGCGCCCCTCATCGGCGGCCAGGTGCTGCGGATCACCGACTGGCGCGGGATCTTCGTCGTCCTCACCGGCGTCGGACTGCTGCTGACCCTGGTCGTCGTCAAGTGGCTCGGCGAGACGCTGCCGCCCGAGCGGCGGCACTCCGGCGGGGTGGGCGAGGCGCTGCGCACCATGCGCGGGCTGCTCGCGGACCGGGTGTTCACCGGCTACATGCTCGCGGGCGGCCTCGCCTTCGCCGCGCTCTTCGCGTACATCGCGGCCTCCCCGTTCGTGGTGCAGGAGATCTACGGTGCCTCGCCGCAGACGTTCAGCCTGCTCTTCGGGCTCAACTCGGTCGGGCTGATCGTCGTCGGCCAGATCAACGGCAAGGTGCTCGTCGGGCGGGTGTCGCTGGACAAGGCGCTCGGCTTCGGGCTCGCGGTGATCACCCTGGCGGCGACCGCGCTGCTGCTGATGACCTCCGGGGTCTTCGGCGAGGTCGGCCTGGTGCCGGTGGCGGCCGGGCTGTTCGTGCTGATGTCGGCGATGGGCCTCGCGATGCCGAACACCAACGCCCTCGCCCTGCTGCGCACCCCGCACGCGGCCGGCTCGGCGTCGGCGCTGCTGGGCACCTCGTCCTTCCTGGTCGGGGCCGTCGCCTCGCCGCTGGTCGGGATCGCGGGCGAGCGGACGGCGGTGCCGATGGCGGTGGTCCAGTTGTCCTGCGCGCTGGCCGCCGTGACCTGCTTCCTGGTGCTGTGCCGCCCCTGGCAGCGCAGGAACCAGGGCATCTGAGGGCGACCGACCGGCGACCGGCCGGGAGGGAGCCAGGACATCTGAGGGCGGTCACCCCGGTCATCCGGCGAGCAGGACTAGGATTTTCCGGTGAACGCCACCGCCCCCACCGCCGAGACGCTGCGCGACACCCTCGCCGGACTGCTGGCCGGGTTGCCGCCCACGCAGACCGCCCAGGCCGTCGACCGGCTGATCGCCAACTACCGGGGGACCACCCCGACCGACGCCCCCGTGCTCCGCGACCGGGCGGACGTCGCCGCGTACGCCGCGTACCGGATGCCCGCGACCTACGAGGCGGTGCGGTCGGCGCTGGACGCGCTGCGGGACGCCGTGCCCGGGTGGGCGCCCGTGACGCACACCGACATCGGGGGCGGGACGGGGGCGGCGAGCTGGGCCGTGGCGGAGGCGTGGGCCGAGCGGCCGCCGTCGACGACCGTCCTGGACTGGGCCGAGCCGGCACTCGCCCTCGGCCGTGAACTGGCCCGCGCCTCGGGTGTGCCGTCGCTCGGTGCGGTGGAGTGGCAGCGCTCTCGTATTGGAGCGGCGCTCCGTATCGAGAGCAGTGATCTCGTCACGGTGTCGTATGTGCTCAAGGAGCTGACCGAGGCGGACCGGGACGTGGTCGTCGCCGAGGCCGCCCGCGCCGCGCGGGCCGTGGTCATCGTGGAACCCGGCACTCCGGACGGTTACGAGCGGATCATCCGGGCCCGGGACGCCCTCGTCGCGGCCGGCATGACCGTCGCCGCGCCCTGCCCGCACAGCGCCGCCTGCCCGATCGTGCCCGGCTCCGACTGGTGCCACTTCGCGGCTCGCGTCTCGCGCTCCTCCCTGCACCGGCAGATCAAGGGCGGGTCGCTGGCGTACGAGGACGAGAAGTTCAGCTATGTGGCCGCGGTTCGGGACGGTGGCGGTGACGGCGAAGGTGGCGGTGGGGCCGGCGGTGGCGGCGACGCGGAGGTTCCGGTTCCGGTGGCTCCCGCCCCGGCCCGGGTCGTGCGCAGGCCGCAGATCCGCAAGGGGATGGTCCTGCTCGACCTGTGCACGGAGGCGGAGGGGCTGCGCCGGGAGACCGTGACCAAGCGCCACGGCCCGCTGTACCGGGCCGCCCGCGACACGGCGTGGGGCGAGGCGTGGCCTCCGGAGGCGGAAGGCGCGGGGGACGCCTGACCGGGCGGGCCCCGGACCCGCCTTGGGTCGACCCCGGACCGGGCCCGCACCTCGGGCCCGGGTGCGCCCCGGGGTCGGCCCCGCGTCCCGCACCCCGGGACCGGGCCCGCCTCGGACCGGCCTCGCGCCGTGCGGGGGTGCCCGTCCAGGACCGGGCCCAGCGCCCCGGGCCCAGCGCCCCGGGCCCGCACCTCGGGCCCGGGTGCGCCCCGGACCCCGCCCTGCACCCCAGGACCCGGGCTCACGCCGAGCCCCGCGCCGGGCCCCGCCCGCCTGTCCGAGACGTCTCGTCTCTCCTCTTGCTAGGTTGGCCCCATGACCGACGCCAGGACCGCCCCCGACTCCTCCCGCCGCAGTGAGCGCTCGCGCCGTGCGATCTACGACGCGGCCCTCGCCCTCGTCGGGGAGGTCGGATACGGCCGGACCACCATCGAGGGCATCGCCGCCCGGGCCGGCGTCGGCAAGCAGACCATCTACCGCTGGTGGCCCTCCAAGGGCGCCGTCCTGCTGGAGGCGTTCCTCGACCTGGCCGACCGCGCGGCGGCGGAAGCGGCCGAGGCGGCGGACGGGACCGGGGCGGACGCGGCGGGCGGCCCCGGGCAGCCCGGCGGGCCGGGGGAGTACGCCATCCCGGACACCGGCGACCTCGCCGCCGACCTGCGCCTCGTCCTGCGCGCGACCGTCGACGAGATGAACAGCCCCGCCTACGACGCCCCCGCCCGCGCCCTGACCGCCGAAGGCATCCTGGACGCCGAGGTCGGCGCCGTGTTCGTCGAGAAGCTCCTCGAACCCCAGCTCCGGCTGTACACGGACCGGCTGAACGCGGCCCGGGACGCGGGCGGGGTGCGGGCCGACCTGGATCCCCGGATCGCCCTGGAACTCTTCGTCGGCCCCCTCGCCCACCGCTGGCTGCTGCGCACCCTGCCCCTGACGCACGCGTACGCGGACACGATCGTCGACTACGCCGTGCACGGCCTCGCGCCCCGCCCCTGACGCGCCCCGTTCCTGACCCGGCGCGCCCCCTCCGCGCCCGGCCCCGCGCCCACACCTCGGGCAGGCGTCGCGTCCCCGCCCCGCCGCTGTCCCGCCCCCGGCTCCCGGCCCGTCCCGGGCCTCGGTGCGGCCCGTGCGCTCGGGAGCTGCCACCGTGCGCCCCCTCGCGCCGGGAACACGCCGGGAACAGATGAGCCGGTACCCCGGTTGGGGACAGTGTCCACCGGGGGCGCAGGATGGTGGGACCATGGCAGCAGTGTCCGCACGGACGAATGCGTGAGGTGTGAGGGGATAGATGGGCGACGGTAGCGGTCGGATCCGCGGCACGGAGAGCAGTCGGTCCCAGGAGGGCGGCCGGTCCCGGGAGGGCAGGCTGGCGCAGTGGCTGCGCCGCCGCGCCGGGGGCGGGGCCGAGGCCCGGAGCGCCGAGGCGGAGCACTCACGCCGCGAGGATCTGCTGCTGGCCACCGCCGCCGCCGGACTGCCGCTCGCCCCGGCCGCGCATCCCGTCGGCTTCCGATGTTCCTGCGAGCGCATCGGCTGTCCCACGCCCGCGACGCATCCGCTCTCCTTCGCCTGGCAGACGCAGTCCACCACGGACCGCGCCCAGATCGAGCGCTGGGCCCGCAACCAGCCCGAGGCCAACTTCATCACCGCGACCGGCATGGTCCACGACGTCCTGGACGTTCCGTTGGAGGCCGGTCGCAGTGCTCTGCGCAGGCTGCTGGAGCAGGGCGTCGAGGTGGGCCCGGTCGCCGTCCTCGACGAGCACGGCGAGGGCGGCCGGATGCTGTTCTTCACCGCCACCCGGGGCACCCCGGAGGACGAGGACGAGTGGTGGCCCTGCGAACTGGACTGCCACCCCGAGACGATGGACGAGCACCCAGGCCTGCGCTGGCACTGCCGGGGCAGCTACGTCCTGGTACCGCCCGCCCGGCTGCCGGGTGACGGCGACCGGGGCGTGGCCTGGGTACGCGGGGTGGAGAACCCGCTGCCCGACCCGCTGACCCTGCTGGAGACCCTGACCGACGCGTGCGCGCGGTACGCGGACGACCGGCGCAGCAACGGCCTCGACGCCGAGCACCACGAGCCGGCCTGGCCCCTCGGCCGCCGCTAGCCCCTCGCCGACGCTAGCCCCGGGCCGCGTCCCGCCCCCCGGTCGCCCGGGTCGGCCCGGGCCGACCCCGCCCCGCGGCCACCGGCGCCCGCCACCGGCTCCCGGCCGACCACCCTTCGCTCGTGAAGCACCGGTGAAAACCCTGTGGTCACCGTGTCGGTGGTGGCGTTTATGCTGCACCCCGAAGATCGCGCGGGACCAGGGGAGGGGTCGGCATGTTCGGCAGGTTGTTCGGTGGTGGCGGCGGGGAGAGACCCCCGGCGGATCCGTACGCCCTTCCCCCGTCCGAGCGGCGGCGCAGCGGTATGTACGTGCTGCGCGCGCTGGGCGACCGGCGGGTGCTCTTGGCCGTGGAGGCCGCCGAGTCCGGGAACTGGCCCGCCCTCAAGGAGGCCCTGGCCCCCTTCGACCTCGGCCGCGACCACCGGGTCCTCGGTGAACTGGTCTCCGTCGACGGCCTCCAGGACTGGATCGGCCGCCCCGTCGCGGAGGACAAGGAGCACCGGGCGACCGCGCTGCTGATATCCGGGGCCCGCCATATCGCCTGGGGCTGGGAGGCGCGCACCTCCGCCCGTGCCGTGGACGTCACGCGGGACCAGTGGCGGATCTTCCACGAGCGGCTGGAGCTCGCGGAGGAGCAGTTGCTGGAGGCCGCCGAGCTGGAGCCGGAGTGGATCACCCCGTGGCGCCAACTCCTCACCTCCGGACGGGGGATATCGCTGGGCACCGCCGTCAACGAGGCCCGGTTCGAGGCAGCCCTGCGCCGCGACACCCTCTGCCCGGAGACCCATCTGGAGTGGCTGTCGCAGCTCCAGCCCCGCTGGGGCGGTGAGCCCGGCGAGGCCCTCGCGTTCGCCCGCGAGGCGCTCGCCCGCACCCCGCAGGGGCACCCCCTCGGCTCGGTGATCGCGATGGCGCACATCGAGGAGTGGGTCGAGTCCGACGACGCCGACTGCCTGGCAACCCCCGAGATCCGGGCGGAGTTGAGGAACGCGGCCGACCACAGCATCCTCCACCCGGCCTACCGGCGCCGCCCGGGCTGGCAGCACGACTTCAACATCTTCGGCATGGCCCTGTGGCTGGCCGGTGAGCAGCACACGATCCAGCGCGTCTTCCGGACGCTGGACGGCGCGTACACCCGGTGGCCCTGGGTGTTCTTCGGCGAGCCCGAGAAGCAGTTCGCCCGCGCGCACCGCCGCGCCGCCTGACCCCGCACCACGCTGAGCGCGCCCCCGCGCGCCGCCGCACACCACCCGCTCGCCCGAGTACCGGGCACGCCCCGGGCGCCCACGCGTTACACCCGCGTCCCGCCCCAGCCCGCCCCTCTCGCAGCTCACCCTCTCCCACCCCGGACTGCCCGATGACTCTGCCCGACACCGCCGCGAACCCGGCCGGCGCGGACCGCACCTTCCAGGTGGATCTGCGCGGCCTCGTCGACCTCCTCTCCCACCACCTCTACTCCAGCCCCCGCGTCTATCTGCGCGAACTCCTGCAGAACGCGGTCGACGCGCTGACCGCCCGGCACGCCCTCGACCCCGCCACCGGCACGGACCCCACCGGCACGGACCCCACCGGCCCGGACGCCTCCGGGCGCACCACACCCGCCCCGGGACCGGCGGCGAACGCCGGACCGGACACCCCCGGCATCCGCGTGTACGCCGACGGCTCGACCGTCCGCGTCGAGGACGACGGCATCGGCCTCACCGCCGACGACGTGCACACCTTCCTCGCCACCATCGGCCGCAGCAGCAAGCGCGCCGAGCGGATCGCCGAGCAACGCGGCGACTTCATCGGCCAGTTCGGCATCGGCCTGCTCTCCTGCTTCCTGGTCGCGGACGAGATCCACGTCCTCAGCCGCTCCGCCCGCACCCCCGACGCCCCCGCCGTCGAATGGCGCGGACGCGGCGACGGCAGCTACACCGTCCGCACCCTGCCCGCCTCCGCACGCCCCCGGCCCGGCACCACCGTCACCCTGACCCCGCGCGCCGACGCGGCCGAGTGGACCTCCCCGGCGCGCGTGCACGCCTTGGCCCGCCACTTCGGCTCCCTGCTGCGCCACCCGGTCACCTTCGACGACGGCGGCCACGGCCCGGCCGTGTCCGTCAACCCCGAGCCCGCGCCCTGGGCCCGCGACCACCCGACCCCCGGGGCCCGGTCCCGCGCGCTGGCCGCGTACGGCGAGGAGGTCTTCGGCTTCGCACCGCTGGACACCGTCGAGCTGGACCTGCCGGCCGTGGGCCTCAAGGGCATCGCCTGCGTGCTGCCCGAGGCGGTGCCGGCCGGGCGCCGCCACGGCCACCGGGTGCACGTCAAGGGCATGCTGCTGTCCGAGCAGGCCGAGGAGATCCTGCCCGACTGGGCCTTCTTCGTCCGCTGCGTCGTCGACGCCGAGAGCCTGCGCCCGACGGCGTCCCGTGAGGCGCTGTACGAGGACGACACCCTCGCCGCCGTCCGGGACGCCCTCGCCGAGCGGCTGCGCGACTGGATCGCCCGCGCCGCCGCCAGCGACCCCGAACTCCTCGGCCGCTTCCTCCAGGCCCACCACCTGGCCGTGAAGTCCCTCGCCGTGCACGACGACGAGATCCTGCGGATGCTGCTGCCCTGGCTGCCGTTCGAGACCACCGCCGGGCACACCACCCTCGACGAGTTCGCCCGCACCCACCGCACGGTGCTCGTCACGTCGAGCGTGGAGGAGTTCCGGCAGGTGGCGGCGATCGCCTCGGCCGCCGGGCTCGGCGTCGTCAACGGCGGGTACACCTACGACCGCCAACTGGTCCACCGGCTGCCCGAGATCGACCCCGCCGTCACCGTCGCCGACCTGGACCCGGCGACCCTGACCGCGCACCTGGACCCCGTCGACCGGGAGACCGAACTCGCCGCCGCGGCCTATCTCGCGATCGCCCGGGACGCCCTCGCCGTCTTCGACTGCGACGTCGCCCTGCGCACCTTCCAGCCCGCCTCGGCCCCCGCCCTCCTCGTGGACAGCCGCGAGGCCCGGCACGAGCGCACCCGCTCGCAGCTCGCCCGGGAGCAGGAGGGCGGTCTGTGGGGCGACATCCTCGGCGCGCTGCGGCAGGAGGCCCCGAGGGCGCAGCTGATCCTCAACCAGCTCAACCCGCTGGTCCGCACCGCCGTCGCCATCGACGAACCCGAGCTGGCCCGCACCAGCGCCGAAGCCCTCTACGGGCAGGCCGCGCTGCTCTCCCGGCGCCCGCTGCGGCCCGCCGAGTCCAGCCTGATCAACCGCTCCTTCCTCGACCTCCTCGCCCACGCCCTCCGCAAGAACTGACCTCGCGAGGGTCGGGCTTCCGCGAGAACCGACCTCCGCAAGAACCGACCTCCGCAAGGACCGATCTCCGCAAGGACTGACGATGCCGACCGCACCCCACCCCCAGAGCACGGACGAGCTGTACGCGGCACTCCGGGAGAACGACGCGCGCCCCTACGGCCGCCCCCGCACCGTCACCGCCGAGGAACTGGTCGACGCGGCGGAGCAGTTCGACGACCCGACCGCCCTCGTGCACGCCCTCCTCGAACTCCAGGAGGCGTACACCTACGGTTCCGAACCCCGCAAGTCGCCCGTCGTGTTCGCCCGGCTGCTGAACCTCTTCGACGAGCAGCCCGACGTCTTCGACGAGCGCCTGCGCCACCTGCTCTTCTGGCGTTTCAAGTGGGTGGCCAACGCCCTGCGCGCCCTGCCCGAGGTGCCGCTCGCCAGCCTGCGCCAGTGGCAGAAGGAGATGCGCGACCGGTACGAGAAGGCCGGCCTCGGCCTCCAGCCCTACTACGGGCAGGCGTACCAGCTGGCCGCCCACATGGGCGAGGACACCACCCGCGCCTATGAGCTGTGGGCGGGCCGCGCCCGTACCCGGCTCAGCGACTGCGAGGCGTGCGAGATCTGTGAGCGCGCCCTGTTCCACCTCGCGGCGGGCGACGACGGACGGGCGCTGACGGCCTGGGACCCCGTCCTGGCCGGGAAGGAGTCCTGCCAGGAGGAGCCGGCCCGTTCGGTCTCGTACGCGCTGCTGCCCCTGCTGCGCACCGGGCACGCCGACCGGGCCCGGGAACTGCACCTGGCCGGGTACCGGGCCTGCCGCCGCAACCCCTCGATGGCCGGGGAGGTCGGCCGGCACCTGGAGTTCTGCGCGCTGACCGGCAACGAGGCGCGCGGCCTGGAACTCCTCGCCGAGAACCGGAGCCTCTTCGACGAGGTGGACTCGCCGCGGGACCTGCTCGACTTCCTCACCGGGGTGCAGGTCCTCCTCCAGCGGGTCGAGGCCCTCGGCCACGGCGAGCTGCCCGCCGTCGGCTGGGCGGGCCGCACCTGGACGGTGGCCGGGCTGCGCGCCGAGGCGGCCGAGCGTGCCGACGACCTCGCCGCCCGCTTCGACGCACGCAACGGCACCACCGCCCACGCCGACCGCCGCCGGGCCCGCCTGGACCGGGCCCCGCTGCTGGACGCCCTGGAGCTGTCCCTGCGCACCCGGGCCCTGGCCGACCTGGCCCCGGCGGCCGAGGCGCCCGTGCCCGTAGCCGCTGCCGCTGCCACTGCCACTGCCCGGACGGCCGACCCCGCTCCCGAGTCGCTGCCCGAACTGATCCGCCACGCACGGGAGCTGGACGAGCAGGGGCACCCGGACGCGCGTGCCTGCTGGGCCCGGCTGCGTACCCTCGTCGCCGCTCCCGGGTACACCCACCCCGAGGACCCGGAGACGGGCCCGTACGTCCGGCTCTGCGCGGACCTGCTGGACGACGAGGCGGGCCGGGCGGGCGACAAGGACGACTTCGCCACCGCCCTCGCCCTCTACGAGGAGGCCGCTGGCCTGTACGAGGACGCCGGGGAGCCCGGCGACGCGGCGGTCGCCCGCGCCTGCGCCCTGCTCGCGGCCGCCGAACTCCCGCCGGGGGAGCGGGACGACGCGGAGGCGGACGGCGGCGAGGAGGACGGCGGCGAGGAAGGCGGACCGGCGGAGGCCGAGGCGCGGGTGGCCGCGCTGACCGCCGCCCACGCCGCGATGGCCGGGCTGCACGAGGAGGCCACCTCGCTCGCTCCGTACCAGGAGGCCCGTCTGCTGCGGGTGCGGGCGACCGCGCTCGGACTGCGCCTCCAGGTCTCGGGGAGCGAGGAGCACATCGCGCCGGCCTTCGCCGAGGCGGAGCGACTGCACGAGTACGCCGTCCGGCACGACCTCCCCGGGCAGATCGCCGGCGCCCTGCTGCTGCGCGCCGGGACCCACGCCCTCTCCGGGGACCTGCCCACCGCCGTCACCGAACTCGACACCCTCCAGGCCCGGTTGACGGAGCACGGCCCCGCCTGGCACCTGCCCCGGACGCTCGCCCTGCGGGGCAGGCTGCGGCGCGGACTGCGGGAGCCGGAGGCCGCGTACACGGACCTGGCCGAGGCGCTGCGGCTGGCCGCCGACTGGCCGGAGGGGGTGATCGCGACGGCCCGGATCCACGGCGACCTCTCCGACACCTGTCTGCACCTGGGCCGCCCCGACGAGGCCCTGCGGCACCTGACCCGCTCCGCCGAACTGGAGCTGCGCCACGGCAGCCGGATCGACGCGTTCTGCGCCTACGGCAGCGCCGCGCAGCTCAGCCTCGACCTGGGCCGGGTCGAGGAGTGCATCGCGCTGCTCGACTCCCTGCTGGCCGAACCGGACATCGCGGCGGGGGCGCTGGACGACCGGCTGACCGCCCAGCTCCGGCTGACCCGCGCCCGCGCGCTGCACGCGGGGGACGACCTCAAGGCCGCCACGGCGGAGTTCGTCGCGCTGGCGGCCGAGTCGGCCGGCTGGGACGACGACCCGGGCAGCCACGCCATGATCGCGGCGGAGACGGCCGTACTCCTCGGCGAGGCGGGGGAGTTCGACCGGGCCCGGGAGGCGATGGACCGGGCGGTCGCCGCGCACGGCCGGGCCCCGCGCTTCGAGCAGCTCAGCAACGCGCTGCGGGAGCTGGCCCGTCTCCAGGCCGAGCAGCGGGGACCGGAGGGCCTGGCCGGCGCGCGTACCCACCTCGCCACGGCGGGCCGGATCGCGGACGAGGCCCGGGCCGCCGGGTACGTGGCGCGCGGCCGGTCCCTGGACAGCGCGCTGGCGTACGAGCACGGCCGGGTCAACGCGTACGCCGGGGAGTACGAGGAGGCGCTGACCGCGCTGGACCGGGCGCTCGGCCTCCTCGGCGAGCCGGGCGCGGACGCGGAGGTGGCCGGCGAGTGGGCCGAGTGCGTCCGCCTCGCGGGCGCCGTGGAGGGCATCTACCTGGAGCGCCCCGCCCCGGCCCTGGCCCGCCTGGACGCGGCGGTCTCCCGCCTCACGGCCCTGGGCCACACGGAGGAGAGCGACGCGCTGGCGTCCCTCGCGGGGCGACTGCGCGACGAGGACTGACGCGGGGGCGACGGCCGGGGGCGGGTGCGCTCGCCCCCGGCCCGGGGCGTGTGCCGCGACCTTGTGTGCTGGGGCCCCACGTGCTGGGAGCACATGTGGCCCGCCCCTGTGGGCCGTGAGCCCATGGGCCCCGGCCCTATGGGCCGCTGGCCCATAAGTTCAGGCCCAAGCGCCCGCCCCCCATGGGCCCGCGCCACATGTGGCGCGGGCCGGGGCGAGTGCGCTCACCCACCGTGTGGCTAGGGAAGGTGTGGCCCGGCCATGTGTGGGGCGTCCACGTGTGGGGCGCCCATGTGTCGCCCGGGCACGTGTGCCGAGGACCCGTAGGGCGCCCGCCCTACATGGTGCGGATCCACGTGTGCCACGGCACCACGTGCGCCAGCCCCATGTGCCCCGGCCCCATGTGGTGCGGCACCACGTGCCCCGGCCCCATGTGCCCCGGCCCCCAGGGCCCGCACCCCCGTCAGGAACCCTTCGCCGCCGTCAGGCCGGTCAGCCGACTCAGTATGTCCGGCTGCTCGCCGCCCCCGTCGACCGGCACCGACACCAGCTGGCTGGACACCCGCTCCTTGGTGATCGTGGTCTTCACCTCGCCGCTCAGCAGCGCCCGCACATCCGGGATGACCTTGATCTCCACCCCGTCGGCGGCCGTCTGCCGCTCGAAGTTCTTCACGGTGAAGAAGACCATCGCCCCGCCGTCCTGGGTGGCGAGCCCCAGCGGCGCGAACGCCCCCGAGTCCAGGGGCTGGTCGAGGTACTGCGTCGACAGCCCCGGCCGTGAGGCGCTCTTCGCCCGGGTGTCGCGCCAGACACTGGTGTGCGGCCCGGCCGCGAACCGCTCCGGCTTGCCGTCCTGGAGGTAGGCGGCGTAGTCGCGGCTCAGGTCGCGCGGCGCCATCGCCAGCGCCGAGGTGTCCGCCGCGACCGGTTCCGCGTACCCGTCCGCGTCCAGCTTGACGGCCGGGATGTCCTTCGGCGGGACGATGGCCAGATACGCGGCCTTCCAGGTGTCGTCGACGCCCGCGCGGACGAACACCACCAGCCAGCGGTTGTCCAGGCGGGTGTCGCCGTCGCGGTCCCGGTTGGAGTCCGTGTCGGCGACGAACCAGCGCGGCCAGCCCGCCTTCTTCGGGATGAGGAACCTCGCGTCGGTCAGTTCCAGCGGCGAGTGGCGCGGGTTGCCGTCCGGGAAGTTGACCTGGCGGGCCTTGAGCCCGGCCTGGTTGATCGCACCGAGGGCGCCGGTGACGTGCCGGGCGTCCAGCGCCGGGTCGTACGCCTTGTCCGCCGCGTTGTACGCGGCGGTGAAGCCGGCGAGCGCCTCGGCGGCCTCCTGCTCCGTGGCGGAGGGCACGACCTCCCGCTCCCCGTGGATCGTCACACAGCCGCTCGCCGCCAGGGACAGCACCACTGCCGCCGCGAGACCCGTCGCCGCCCGGCCCATCCTTCTCATCGGTCGCCTTCTGCTCCTCGCACCCCACTGACCGTCCGAACCCTACCGGGGTCCGGAACGCCCCGGGTGCCGGGACCGGTTGTTCACACCGGCCCGGCCGCGCCCGTCCCCGGCACCCCCGGCGCCCCCGGCCGGTCCGGGTCGTGGCGCAGCGGCAGGACCAGCGGCACCCCGGTGACCGGGTGCGGCAGCACCTCGACGGGCTGCCGGTAGACCCGGCCGAGGAGGTCGCCGCGGAGGACCTCGGCGGGCGGGCCGTCCGCCACCACCGCGCCGTCCTGGAGGACGGCGACCCGGTCCGCGCAGGCGGCCGCGAGCGACAGGTCGTGCAGGACGACGACGACCGCGTCCCCGGCCGCCGCCCGCTCCCGGCAGATGCGCAGCACGAGTTCCTGGTGCCGCAGGTCGAGCGCGGCCGTCGGCTCGTCCAGCAGGAGGAGGGGGACGCGCTGGGCGAGGACGCGGGCGAGGGCGACCCGGGCCCGCTCACCGCCGGACAGTTCGGAGAACGACCGGGCGGCGAACTCCTCGACCTCGGTCGCGGCCATCGCCTCGGCGACCGCCGCCTCGTCCTCGTCCTCCAGGGGTGTCCCGGACCAGGGCGCCCGGCCCATCCGCACCACGTCGACGACGGTGAACGGGAAGGAGAGGGCGGCCGCCTGGGGGAGCACGCCCCGCCGCAGGGCCAGGTCCCCGGCGGACCACTCCCGGGCCTCGCGGCCCGCGATCAGCACCTCGCCCCCGGAGCGGCCTCCGTCGCCGGCGAGGACGGACAACAGGGTGGACTTGCCCGCGCCGTTGGGGCCCACCAGGGCCAGCACCTCGCCGGTGCGCACCCGCAGCCCGGCGCCGCGCAGCACGGGCCGTCCGCCGAGCAGCAGGGTCACGTCCCGGGCCTCGGCCACGATCTCGCCGCGGGGCACGGGGGCGGGCAGCTCGCGCCGCCGGCGGGGGAGCAGGGACATCACCATGGGGGCATCGCCTCGGGGTTCGGGCCCACGGGAGTGCGGGCGGTGGGGGCGGGGCGGGCGCGGCGGCTGCGAGGGCGCGTCATGCCCAACCGCCCTGCCGGCGGCGGGTCCTGCGCAGCAGCCAGAAGAAGAACGGGCTGCCGAACAGCGCGGTCAGCACCCCGAGCGGGAGTTCCGCCGGGGCGGCCACGGTACGCGCCGCGAGGTCGCCGGCCGCGAGGACCACGGCCCCGCCGAGGGCGCTGCCGGGGACGAGGAACCGGTGGCCCGGCCCGTTCGCCATCCGCAGCAGATGCGGGACGAGCAGGCCCACGAAGGTGATGATGCCCGCCACCGCGACGGCCGCCGCGGTGAGCAGCGCCACCACCAGGATGAGCACCAGGCGCAGCCGCTCCACGTCCACGCCCAGGTGGCGGGCGGGGCGTTCGCCGAGCGCGAGGAGGTCCAGCTTGCGCGCGTAGAAGGGGGCGACGAGCAGGCCGAGGAGGGCGAACGGCAGGACGGCGAGCACCTTGGGCCAGGTGGCCTGGGCGAGGGAGCCGAGCTGCCAGAAGGTGATCTCGGTGATCTGCGCGTTGTCCGCGAAGAAGATGAACAGGCCGATCAGCGCGCCCGCGAAGGCGTTGACGGCGATGCCGGTGAGGATCAGGGTCACGACCTCGGTCCGGCCGCCCGAGCGGGACAGCGCGTAGACGAGGAGGACGGTCACCAGTCCGGAGACGAACGCGCAGGCGGTGACGGTCCAGTTGCCGAAGAAGGTCAGCCCGAGGGCGATGGCCCCGACCGCGCCGACGGCCGCGCCGGAGGAGATCCCGATGACGCCGGGCTCGGCGAGCGGGTTGCCGAACACGCCCTGCATCAGGGCGCCCGCGCAGCCGAGGGAGGCGCCGACGAGGAGCGCGAGCACGACCCGGGGGAAGCGCACGTTCCACAGCACGCTCTCCCCGACCCGGTCGAGCGCGTGCCCGCCGAGACCGATCCGGTGGCCGATGGACGCGAGGATGTCCCCGAGCGGAATCCGGTACGCCCCGATCCCGGCGGACGCCAGCGCGACCACGACGAGCGCGGCCACCAGCCCGACGGTCAGCGCCCAGGCGCTGCCGTGCGCCGTGCGCCGCCGCCCGGGCCCCGCCCCGGTCGCGCCCGCGTCGCCCTTCGGGGCCACCGGCCCACCGGCCGCGGGTGCGTTCGCCTTCCGCAGCGCCACGGGGGCGGGCCCGTCGTCCGTTGCCTGAGTGGCCCGCGCCGGGTCGTCGTCGCCTCCGGCGGGCGTGGCCGCGCGGCCGGCCCCGCCGCCTTCGGCGGACCCGGCCGCCCCGGCCGGGCGCTGGGGTGTCGTCGTCACGAGGCCGCACCCTTGTCCGCGTAGAGCTGCTCGACGATCGAGGCGAGGACCTGGTCCGTGCGGGGGCCGTAGTTGAGGAGGACGCCGTCCTCGATCGAGACCACGCGGCGGTCCATGCCGGCCGGGGTCTGGGCGACGCCCGGGATCTTGACCAGGCCGTCGACGCCGTCCACGGACTGGAGGCCCTTGGTCATGACCAGGATCGCGTCCGGCGCCGCCTTCGCCAGGGCCTCGCTGGTGATGGGCGTGAAGTCCTTGTTCAGCCCGGACTCCTTGCCCGCGTCCACCGCCCCGGCCGCCTCCAGCAGGGAGACCGCGCCGGACTGCGCGCCGCCGATCAGATAGACGGCCGCCGAGCCGCGGACGTACAGGAAGGCGACCCGCGGCTTCTCGCCCTCGCGGGCCGGGATCTTCTTCTGGACGGCCGTGATCCGCGCCTCCGTCCGCTTCTTCAGCTCCGCGCCCTGCTCCTCGACACCGAGGATTTCGGCGACCCGCTCGATCCGCTTGCCGACGTCCGCGAGGCCCTTCGCGGGTTCGACCACGACGAGGGGGATGCCCGCGTCCCGGATCTGGTCGATGGCCTCGGCCGGGCCGGTGCTGGTCTCGGCGAGGACGACGGACGGCCGCAGGGACAGCACGCTCTCCGCGGAGACGTCGTGCGCCCGGGTCACGACCGGCAGCTTCTCGGCCTGTTCGAAGGTGGCCGTGATGTCCCGGGCCACCACCCGGTCGCCCAGGCCGAGGGTGAAGACGATCTCGTTGAGGGAGCCGGTGAGCGGGACCACCCGGTCGGCGTTCTCGATCGTCACCCGCCGCCCGTCCGCGGAGTCGACGGTGACCGGCATCGCGGGCTCCGGCTTGCCGGCCAGCGGCTCGACCCGGTCGGCCGCCGCCTTCGCCGACTGCTGCTGCTTCCCGCGCGGCGCGTCCGGGGAGTCCTGGCCCGCGCAGCCGGTGGCGGCGAGGGCGAGGGCAAGCACGGATATCAGTGCACCTGCCAGGCGTGGAGTGCGCACGTAGGGCACCGTCCTGTCTGTCCGTCATCTATGTTGTCGTCGCCCATGTGCCGGTACCACCCGATTCGCACCTGTGAGGTGTGCGGATCGTCCGAGGTTCCCGTGAAGGAAGGGTTCCGGCGGGGGCTGGAGGTAGCTTAGGTTAGCCTTACCTCGCTTACCAGGTCCGGGCCGGTTCGGCCTGTGCTTTCTTGTCTCGTGCGGAGTGACCTCATGCTTCCCTTCAGACCGGCCCGCGCCTTCGCGGTGGCGCTCCTCGCGGCACTGCTCGGCGCCCTGCTTCCCGCGACCGCGGCCCATGCCGAGAACCGGACGGTGCAGGGCGGCAGGCTCGACTGGGGCATCAAGGCGTCGTTCCAGAGCTACATCACCGGGCCCATCGCCAACGGCAACTGGCGTCTCACCGGAGGCGCCGCGACCGTGGGCGGCAGCCAGTTCCGCTTCCACTCGGCGAACGGCTCCTACGACCCGGCGACCGGCGCCTTCCGCTCCGGATTCGCCGGCGGGGTCCACTTCCTCGGCCACAAGAAGCCCGACGGGGGCCATGAACTCGATCTGCGCATCAGCAACCCCACCGTCCGGATCTCCGGCGGCCGGGGCACGGTCCATGTCGACATGGTCAGCAAGGCGCGCGGCAGCGGGAAGCTGACGACCTACAACCAGGTCGCCTTCGCCAGCCTCAACCTCTCCGGCATCGACATGCGCGGCGGCGGCAGCCCGGTCTCCCTGGCCGGTGTCCCCGCCACCCTGACCGCGCAGGGCGCGACCGCCTTCGCCGGGTACTACACGGCCGGCACCCCGCTCGACCCGGTCAGCCTCTCCGTCGACGTCGCCGCCCCCGCGAAGAAGCAGCCCGCGAAGCCGTCCCCCTCCGCCGACGCCGGCAAGAAGGACGACAAGAAGGACGACAAGGACGGCAAGAAGGGCGACAAGGCCGAGGGAGCGTTCCACGACGCGGCCGTCGACTGGGGCGTCCGCCGCACCTTCCGCGAGTACGTCACCGGCTCCATCGCCCAGGGAGAGTGGGCCCTCGCCGACGGGGCCCGGGACGGCGGCGCGCTGTTCCGCTTCACCGAGGGCAAGGGCTCCTACGACGCGAAGAAGCAGACCCTCGACGCCGACTTCCAGGGCAGCGTCCGCTTCACCGGCAAGGACCTCGATCTGACCCTCGCCAAGGTCTCCGTCCGCGTCGAGAAGGGCGAAGGCACCCTCCTCGCCGACGTCACCAGCGCCGGGAAGACCGACAAGGCCGTGTCCCTCGTCACCTTCGAGGCGAAGGACTTCGCGCCGAAGGACGGCCTCGCACGGCTCACCGAGGCGCCCGCCACCCTCACCGAGGGCGGGTCCAAGGCGTTCGGCTCGATCTACAAGGCCGGCACCGAGATGGACCCGGTCTCCCTCGCCGTCGCCGTCGACGCCAAGGCGAAGCTCCCCGCCCTGCCCGACCTCGGCAGCGAGCCCACCGCACCGGCCTCCGCCGCCCCCGCGGACGCGAAGGCCACCCCGAACCCCACCGAGCAGGCGGACGACACCGCGAAGACCGCCTCGTCGTCCTCCACCGGGATGTACGCGGCGATCGCCGCCGCCCTGCTCGCCGTCGCGGCCGCCGCGGTCTACGTCGCCCTCCGGCGGCGCCGCGCGACCGCCGCAGGTTCTCCGTCCGAGCCCGGAACCCCCGGTCCGTCCGCCGGCGACGAGAACTGAACCCACCCCCACTCCACCCCCGTTGAACCCATCAAGGAGACCCCCGACCATGGCAGCAGTTCGCCGCCCCCTCGCCCTCGGCGCCGTCATAGCGACCGCCGTCGCCCTCGGTGCCACCGGATTCGCCCTTCCCGCGCTCGCCGCCGGCCCCGAGGACGCCCCGGCCCCCGCGCCGAAGCTGGAACTCGTGGGCGGCACCCTGGAGTGGGGCCTGAAGGAGTCCTTCCGCAAGTACGTCGCCGGCCCGATCGCCAAGGGCAGCATCACCGTCTCCGACGGCGCCACCCAGGCCGACGGCAACGGCGTCTTCACCTTCACCGACGGCAAGGGCACCTACGACACGGGCACCCACGCCTCCGAGACCGCCTTCAAGGGCCAGGTCCGCTTCCAGGGCCACGGCGGCATCCTGGATGTGCAGATCGGTGACATCAAGGTCGGCACCGGCCGCACCGCCGGCACCATCACCGCCGACTACACCAGCAAGAAGATGGACGGCACGGTCGTCACCAAGGACGACGCGGTCATCGCCGACCTGGACCTCACCGGTGTGCGCCCGGGCCAGGGCGAGGGCGGCGCGATGGTCTTCAAGGACATCCCGGCCAAGCTCACCGCCGACGGCTCCGAGGCGTTCGCCGGCTTCTACTCGGCCGGCGCCGAACTCGACCCGGCCACCCTCTCGGTGAAGCAGGCGCCGCCGAAGCCCAGCCCGTCGCCGTCGACCAGCCCCTCCACGGACCCGAAGCCGACGCCGTCCACGGACCCGAAGCCGACGCCGTCGGAGTCGTCGACCGACCCGTCCACGGACCCGAAGCCGACCCCGTCCGAGGACCCCTCCACCGACCCGTCGGGCAAGCCCGCCCCCGAGGAGGGCCCGGTCGTCGACGGCAACCTCGACTGGGGCGTGAAGGAGTCCTTCCGCAGCTATGTCGTCGGCCCGATCGCCAAGGGCAAGGTCGAACTCGGCGGCGGCGCCGTCAAGAACGGCGAGATCTACCGCTTCACCAAGGCCGAGGGCTCCTTCGACAAGGACGACCAGACCCTCGACGCCGGCTTCGACGGCTCGGTCCGCTTCCTCGGCCACCAGGAGGCCGGCGGCGACTACGTCCTCGACCTCAAGCTGAGCGACCTGAAGACCGAGGTGAAGAACGGCAAGGGCACCCTGCTCGCCGACGTCTCCACCAAGGACCAGAAGACCCACAAGGTCTCCACCTTCGACGACCTGCCCCTCGCCGACCTCGACCTGCCGAAGGGCGACATCGCCGCCAAGGACGGCGTCGTCACCCTGAGCGGCGTCCCGGCCGAGCTGACCGCGGACGGCGCCAAGGCGTTCGGCGGCTTCTACCAGGCCGGCGCCGAGCTGGACCCGGTCTCCCTCGCCGTCTCCCTCGACAAGGACGCCGAACTCCCGGGCGGTACCGGCGGATCGACCGGTGGGAGCACCGGCGGTTCCACGGGCGGCTCGGCCGGCGGCAGCACCGGCGGCTCCGGCGGCACCGCGGGCGGTGGCACCGTCGGCGGCGGCACGGCCGGCGGCGGTTCGGTCGGCGGCTCGGGCGCCCTCGCCTCCACCGGCTCCGACGTCCCGACCGGCGCGCTGCTCGGCGCGGCCGCCGTGGTCGCGGCGGCGGGCGCGGGTGTCGTCGTCGCCGTCCGCCGGCGCCAGAACGGCGAGGACGGCCAGGACGCCGCCACCGCCTGATCCCCGGGACCGGCCGGGGCTCCCGTCCCGGCCGGGCCCCCGACGCGCCGCGGCCGGGACTTCCGTCGCCTGATCCCGGCCGCGTGCCGACCGCCGCCCCCGGCTTCCCGCCGGGGGCGGCGGCCGTGTGCGGGGAGGTGCTTCAATGCCGGGGTGAAGGAACTCGACGTGCTCCGCGTGTTCTGCGCCGGCGACGGCCGGTTCGGCAACGCCCTCGGTGTCGTGCGCGATCCGCGCAGCTGCCCGGACCGGGCCTCCCGGCAGGCCCTGGCCGCCGAACTCGGCTACCGCGAGACGGTGTTCGTCGACGACCCGGAGCGCGGTGTCGTCGACCTCTACACCCCCGGCACCCGGCTCACCTTCGCCGGCCATCCCCTCGTCGGCACCGCGTGGCTGCTGGACCTGGAGTCCGTGCACCCGCCGGTGGGCGAGGTATGGGCCCGCCACGACGGGGAGTTCACCTGGATCACCGCCCGCGCCGACTGGGTCACCCCGCGGGTGCTGACGCGGTACGCGTCCCCCGCCGAGGTCGACGCCCTGCCCGCGCCCCCGCCCGGGGAGGGCTGGCTCTACGCCTGGGCCTGGGAGGACGAGGCGGCCGGCCGGGTCCGCGCCCGTGGCTTCCCCCGGCGCGGGGACGGCGTGGACGAGGACGAGGCGACGGGCGCGGCGGCGCTGCTGCTGACCGAGGCGCTGGGCCGGGCGCTCAACATCACCCAGGGGCGCGGCTCCCAGATCCTCACCGCCCCGGGCCCCGACGGCATCGTGGAGATCGGCGGCCGGGTCCGCCTCGCCTCCCCCGCCGCCACCCGCCCGGCCCCGCCGGCCGCCGCCCCCGGCCTGCGCATCGCCCCCCTGACCCCCCGCACCTCCGGCCGCTCCCGCCTCCCGCACGCGGTGACCCTGCCGGACGCGACCCTGCCGGACGCGACCCCGGCGGGCTGACCCGCGGGGCGCGCCGGGTGCGCGCCCGGACGACGACGGCGCGGCCACCCGAGGGGTGGCCGCGCCGAGGCGGGTGTCGAGGTCGGTGCGGAGGCCGCTGGGCGCGCCCGCGCGAGGGCGTCAGGCGCTGAGCGGGAACTCCGTGCCCAGCTCGCGGAAGACCGCGCCGTTGTAGTCGAAGGCGCGCTTGCACTCGTCGACGATCCGCTGCTTCTCCAGGTCGTCCGCCGGGACCGCGTCCAGCAGGGCGCGGTACTCGCGCTTGAAGGCCGCCGGGTTGCCGATCTCCTCGAAGACGTAGAAGCGGACGCCGTCGCCCTTGCGGGCGAAGCCCCAGGTCTTCTCCGCGCGGTCGCGGATGATCTGGCCGCCGGAGAGGTCGCCGAGGTAGCGGGTGTAGTGGTGGGCCACATAGCCGCCCGGCCAGGTGCGCGCGCACTCCGCCACCCGCGCCGCGTACGCCTCGGTGGCGGGCAGCGGGGCCAGGCCCGCCGCCCAGTCCGGGCCGCGCAGATGGGCGAGGTCGCGCTCCAGCGCCGCCGTGCGCATCAGCTCCGGGCGGACGAACGGCCCGGCGACCGGGTCCTCGCGCAGCGCCCCGGCCGCGTCCTCCAGCGCGCGGTACACGAACCAGAGCTGCTCGGTGTAGCGGGTGTACGCCTCCACGCCCAGTTTGCCGCCGAGGAGGTGGCCCATGAAGGGCGAGGTCTCCGCCTCGGTGTGCTGCTCGTGCGAGGCGACACGGATCTGCGTGGAGAAGGGCGTGTCCAAGGCGGACCTCCGGGACCGGAAGGGAAGGGAACCAGCTACGATCCTCTTACTTAGGCTTACCTAAGTCAACTGGTTTCCGACAGGCTGTCGGTAAATATCTTCCCCGATCAGCGCCCGGAAACGCCACTGCCGGAAACGCCACTGCCGGAACGCCACCGGCCGGAAAACGCCTCCGGCCCGGGACGGCGCCGCGCGGGCGGGCCGTCCCGGGCCGGAGCCGGGGCAGAGAAGGGGGAGGGCGTCAGGGCAGGGTCAGGATCTCCGCGCCCGTGTCCGTCACCACGAGCGTGTGCTCGAACTGCGCCGTCCGCTTGCGGTCCTTGGTGACCACGGTCCAGCCGTCCTCCCACATGTCGTACTCGTGCGTCCCCAGCGTGAGCATCGGCTCGATGGTGAACGTCATGCCCGGCTGGATGACCGTCGTCGCGTGCGCGGCGTCGTAGTGCGGGATGATCAGCCCGGAGTGGAACGAGGAGTTGATCCCGTGGCCGGTGAAGTCGCGGACCACGCCGTAGCCGAAGCGCTTCGCGTACGACTCGATCACCCGGCCGATCACATTGACCTGGCGGCCCGGCTTGACCGCCTTGATCGCGCGGTTCAGCGACTCCCGGGTGCGCTCCACCAGCAGCCGGGACTCCTCGTCCACGTCACCGCAGAGGTAGGTCGCGTTGTTGTCGCCGTGCACCCCGCCGATGAACGCCGTGACGTCGAGGTTCACGATGTCGCCGTCCCGTAGGACCGTGGAGTCGGGGATGCCGTGGCAGATCACCTCGTTGACCGAGGCGCACAGCGACTTCGGGAAGCCCCGGTAGCCCAGGGTCGACGGGTAGGCGCCGTGGTCGCACAGGAACTCGTGCGCGACCCGGTCCAGTTCGTCCGTGGTCACACCGGGCGCGATGTGCTTCGCGGCCTCCTCCATCGCCTGCGCGGCGAGGCGCCCGGCGACGCGCATCCGCTCGACGGTCCCGGCGTCCTGCACCTCCGGCCCGGTGTACGGCGTCGGTGCGGGCTTCCCGACGTACTCGGGGCGCCGGATGGACGCGGGGACGGGGCGGATGGGGGAGAGCGTCCCCGGTACGAGCAGCGACTGGCCAGACATGCGAGCGAGTCTAACCAGCCGGGGTGGGGCAGCATGGATCAGAGGAAGGAGCTCACCATGGCCCTGTTCAAGAAGCGCACGGTCGGCAAGCCGGGCGAGTGGTACTACTGCCTGGAGCACAAGAAGGTCGAGGAGGGGCCGGAGTGCCCCGCGAAGGACCGCTTCGGACCGTACGCCTCACGGCAGGAGGCCCAGCACGCGATGGACACCGCGCGCGAACGCAACCTGGAGTGGGAGAACGACCCCCGCTGGCACGACGCGCCCCGGCCGGGGGAGGGCCCCCGGTCCGGCGAGGAGTGACCGGCCGGGCGGGCCCGGGCCCGGGAGCCACACCCCGGGCCGGGCCCGCCCGCCCGCCGGCTCACGCCCCCGGGGCTCAGGTGTCCGCGCCGGTTCCGGTGCCCGCCGCCTCGGCTCCCGCCGCCTCCTTCTGGGCGCGCCGCCGCACCGCGTCCTCGTCCGTCCTCGCGTCGTAGGTCACCAGCCTCGGCAGCGCCGCCGTGAGCAGGGCGACGGCCGCCACGCACGCCAGACCGCCGCTCCAGATCGCGGTCCGGGTGCCCGTCCAGCCCGCCATCGCGCCCGCCCGGACCTGCCCGAGCTGCGGGCCCACGCTGTACGACAGCACCTCGATGCCCGCCAGCCGCCCGCGCAGTTCCTCGGGGATCGTCTGGTTCCAGATGGTCGAGCGGCCCAGCCCGCTGAGCATGTCGCCCGCCCCGGCGAAGGCCAGGCAGAGCAGCACCAGCCATACGTCGGAGAACCAGCCCGCGGCGAGGATCGCCAGGCCCCAGCCCGTCGCCCCGAACACCACCAGCAGCCCGTGCCGGCGGACCCGCGAGGTCCAGCCGCTGGTCAGGCTGAGCACCACCGACCCGACCGACCCCGCCGCGTACATCAGGCCGAGCGACCACTCGGCGTCCAGATCTTCCGCGAGGAACGGGAAGACCGTGTTCGGGAAGGCGAAGAACATCGCGGCCAGGTCGATCGCGTAGGTGCCCAGCAGCACCGGACGGCTCCACGCGTACCGGGCGCCCTCCGCGATACCGCGCAGTGAGGGCTTCTCCGCGTCGTGCGCGGGCGGCGCGGGGGAGAGGCCCAGGCAGAGGACCACGGACGCGGCGAAGCCCACGACGGTCACCGCGTAGGCCGTGGCATGGCCCGCGTAGGCGACCACCACACCCGCGAGGGCGGGCCCTGCGATGGCGCCGAGCTGCCAGCGCAAAGCGTTCAGCGCGGCCGCCGCGGTGAGCTGGTCGTGCGGGACGATCCGGGCCAGCAGGGAGTCCAGCGCGGGACGCTGGAGACCGGCCAGCGCGGAGACGCCCGCCGCGACCACGTACAGGGGCCACAGCAGCGGCTCCGGGAGCATCGCGTTGACCAGCAGGATCACCGCGAGGACACCGAGACCGGCCTCGGTGCCGAGGATCAGCCGCTTGCGGTCCACCGCGTCGGCGAGCGCCCCGCCGTACAGGCCGAACACCACCAGCGGCACCAGCTCCACCGCGCCCATCGCGCCGACCGCGAGCGGCGAGTCGGTCAGGTCCTTGATCTGGAGCGGCAGGGCGATGAGGGCCATGAAGCTGCCGAAGTAGGTGACCAGCCCCTGCACCCACAGGAGGCGGAAGTCGCGCGACGAGCGCCAGGGGGAGAGGTCGGGCAGGACCGCGGCGAGCTTGGATGTCACAACGGGTCATGCTCGGACGGGGGAGACGTGGGCGGCAAGCCGTTTATCCGCGCGAGGGCGGCGCCTCTCCGCGCGGGAAGCGGGCCCAAGGGCCGCTCCGGGGGCTGCCGGGTCCGGTGCGGTCCGGGGGAACCGGGGGCCGTTCCGGGGCGGCGGGCGCGCCGGGCCGCGGGGCTACCAGGGGTCCGGTGGTGGGGCGGTGAGCTGGTCCGCCAGGCGGGAGAGGCGGTCGCGGAACCGCCGCCGCCCGCCGCCGGCGCGCGGCACCGGGACACCGTTCTCCCCGACGGCCGCGCTCACCAGGTGCTGCACCACGTCGATGTCCACCTCGGCATCCGGGCCCACGGTCAGCGCCTCATGGGCCAGACCGCGCACCTCCGGCTCGCCGCCCTCCAGGGCCAGGACCGTCGCCCCCGCCCGGCGGGCGTCGTGCACCCGCTCCAGCAGGTCCTGATCGGGCAGCTCCGGGGCCACCACCAGCAGGGTCTCGCCCCGGCGGGCCGTCTCCAGCCGCCCCAGGCCCACCGCCAGATGGGCCGGGTCGCCGGGGCTCACCCGGTGCCTGACCAGGACCGGTTCCAGCTCCGGGCGCCCCGACCAGGCCGCCTCGTCCACCAGGTGCGCCGCCATGTGCCACGGCTCGTACACCTCGGTCCCCACCAGCAGCAGCCCGCCCCGGCGGCGCCCGGCCGAGGCCCGCAGCGCCCGCGCGAAGTGCCGGGCGGCCCACGGCCACTCCGTCCCGGCGAGCACCTCGCGCAGCAGCGCGACCCGTACGGCGTCCATGCCTCCGTATCCTCCGGCCCGCCGGGAGCGCCGGGGCCGGAACCGGGGCGGGCTCACCCGTTCGTGTGCGGGCGGCCACGGATAGGGTCGGGCCCATGACTTCCGACAACACTGCGGGCGCCCCCGCGAAGGCCCCGGCCAAGGACCCCTGGGACCTCCCCGACGTATCCGGACTCGTCGTCGGCGTCCTCGGCGGGACCGGCGACCAGGGCCGGGGGCTGGCGTACCGGCTGGCCCGCGCCGGCCAGAAGGTGATCATCGGTTCACGGGCCGCCGAGCGGGCCGAGTCCGCCGCCGCCGAACTGGGCCTCGGCGTCGAGGGCGCCGACAACGCGGAGTGCGCGCGGCGCAGCGACGTCGTGATCGTGGCGGTGCCGTGGGACGGCCACGCCAAGACCCTGGAGAGCCTCCGCGAGGAGCTGGCCGGCAAGATCGTCGTCGACTGCGTCAACCCGCTCGGCTTCGACAAGAAGGGCGCCTACGCGCTCAAGCCGGAGGAGGGCAGCGCCGCCGAGCAGGCCGCCGCCCTGCTGCCGGACTCGCGGGTGACCGCCGCCTTCCACCACCTCTCCGCGGTGCTGCTCCAGGACGCGTCGATCGAGGAGATCGACACCGATGTGATGGTGCTCGGCGAGTCCCGCGCCGACACCGATGTGGTGCAGGCGCTCGCCGCCCGCATCCCGGGCATGCGCGGGGTGTTCGCCGGGCGGCTGCGCAACGCGCACCAGGTGGAGTCCCTCGTCGCCAACCTGATCTCCGTGAACCGCCGCTACAAGGCGCACGCGGGGCTGCGCGTCACCGACGTGTAGACCGCGCCCGGCCCCGGCGCGCGGGAGTGCGGCGCGCGCACCGGACCCCGGCGCGCGGGACGTACGGTCCGGCGCCCGGCCCCGGTGTGCACGGGGCGTCCGGCGCGTCCGCGGCCCGCTGCGGCGGGGCACGGACGGGTGCGCGCCGGGCATGGGGGACACTGGACGGGACGTACCCCCGCGGACCGCCTCGCGGGACCGCCCTCGCAGAACCCCGGTCGCAGGACCCCGACCGCAGGACCCGGACAGGAGCCGCACCCCATGCCCCGCCTCGCTCTCTACGCCCTCGTCGTCTGCGCGCTCGCGGTGGTCGCCGCCGTGGTGTCCTTCGCACAGGGCATGTGGCTCGGCATCGTGTGGGTGCTGCTGGCCGGGGTCTCCTCGAACATGGCCTGGTACTACCTGCGCCGGGCCCGGGCCGAGCGCGAGGCCGCCTCCGCCTGACCCGGGCGCGCCGGACCCGCCGGGGCCCGGCCCGAAACAGGCCCAGCCGGGCCCGGCCCGCAGCCGGTGTCAGTCCACCGGCACGGCACAGAAGCCGGACTCCCCCTTCCAGAACTGGAACAGCTCCCGGCCGCAGTACACCGCCTCCCGGGGCACGCCCAGCCCGTCCATCAGCGCGTACACCGCGTCGAAGAAGACCGCGTTCACCCCCGGTATCCACAGCAGGGCGAAGACCGCCAGCAGACCGAACGGGGCGAAGGGCTCCACCTGGCGGCGCAGCCGGTGCGGCAGCCAGGGCTCCAGCACGCCGTAGCCGTCCAGGCCCGGAACGGGCAGGAAGTTCAGGATCGCGGCCGTTACCTGGAGCAGCGCCAGGAACGCCAGGGCGAGGACGAAGGGCAGCGGCACGCCGTCCAGCGCGCCGAGCCAGAACGGCGCGGTGCACACCACGGCGAAGAGCACGTTGGTCAGCGGCCCCGCGGCCGAGATCAGACTGTGTCTCCACCGCCCCCTGATCCGGTGCCGCTCGATGAAGACCGCGCCGCCGGGCAGACCCAGCCCGCCCATGATCACGAAGAGCACCGGCAGCACGATGCTCAGCAGGGCATGGGTGTACTTCAGCGGGTTCAGCGTCAGATAGCCCTTGGCGCCGATCGACAGGTCCCCGCTGTGCAGGGCGGTGCGGGCGTGCGCGTACTCGTGGAGGCAGAGGGAGACGATCCACGCCGACAGCACGAAGAGGAACACGGCCACGCCGGGCTGCGCCGCGAAGCCCGTCCACACGGCCCAGCCGGAGACGGCCATGACGGCGAGGATGCCCAGGAAGACAGGGCTGATCCGTCGGTCGCTGTGGCGCCTGGCGGTGGCGGTGGACATGGACGCGGCTCCCGTGCTCGGCCGCCACGGCGGCGGCCGTGACGGAGTGTGACAACGGGACAACGTCCACGGGGTCGCGCCGGTTCCTGGGGAGCGGGACGGGTTTCCCGGGCCGCACCCGCCCCGCCCCCGCGCGGTCGCCCCCGTCGGCGTGCGCATCTCCGCCGGGCGCGCCGGCCCGCTCCGCCCCCGCGCGGTCGCCCCGGCGCCTGCCGGGTGCCGCGCCCCCCACCGACCCGGTACACCGACATGGTCATCATCAGAGCCATCGCCACCGCTTTCGGTATCGGCCTCGACGAGCTGTTGGGCGAGGCGCCCCCGCCGAGCGGGGAAGAGGACCGCCTGAGGGAACTGCGCGGCGTGATGCGCCGCTTCGACCACCCGACCGAAGCGCCGGTGCAGGCCGATCGTCTGGAGCGCGACCTCGGGGACCTGTTCCGTCTACGGGGCGACGCCGACCTCGCGGCCGTGACACAGAGGCTTCCCGGCCTGCTTCAGCGCGTGCAGGACCGCGCCCACGGGAGCGGCCTGCCCGGGGATTGGGCCGGTGTCGCCGATGTGTACAGCACGGTTACTGGCTCGCCGCCCGGCATCGCTGGATGACCATGGCCGAGCTGGCCGTCGTGAAGCAGCGACAGGCCGCAGAGCGGGCGAACTCCCCGGCACTCGCGGTGGCAGCCAGGGACGAGGCCGGTGCCTTTCTCAACGGAGGGGATTTCGCCGGGGGTGTCGCTGTCGTCGACCGAGCCGTGGTCCGAGCCGAAAGCACGATGCGGGGCCGCTCCAGGCACCTCGCCCTGGGCCTCCTCCACCTCAGGGGGCTCACACTCGCCGGCCGCATGCGGGACAAGGGCCTGGTCGAGGTCCACACCAGGGGCGCCAGGAGGGCCGCAGAGCAGTTCGACGACGACGTGGACGTTCAGGGCATGCACTTCGGGCCCGAGGATGGCCAGGGTCCATCCGACGAGCCAGGAACTCGGCCGTGTGCTCGTCTCGCTGCACAAGCGGAGCAACCCCAAGGTCGCGGCCCTGGCCAGGAGGGCCGGAATTCCGCTGTGAAGGAAGTCCCCGGAAACGGCGACAGCCCGCCGACGGGGGAAGATCGGCGGGCTGTCGTGGTGCCGGAGATGGTCAGTGGAAGGTGTGCTCCTCGGCGGGGAAGGCCCCGCCCGCGACGTCCTGGGCGAAGGCCCTCGCCGCGTCGCCGAGGGTCTGGCGCAGGTTCGCGTACTGCTTGGTGAAGCGCGGGACCTTGCCGCCGGTCAGACCGGCCATGTCCGTCCACACCAGGACCTGGGCGTCCGTGCCGTCGCCCGCGCCGATGCCGACGGTCGGGATGTGCAGGGAGCGGGTCACCTCGGCGGCCAGCTCGGCCGGCACCAGTTCCAGCACCACGGCGAACGCGCCCGCGTCCTGCGCGGCCTTGGCGTCCCGCAGCAGCCGGTGGGCCGCCTCGTCGCCGCGGCCCTGGACCCGGTAGCCCATGGTGTTCACGGACTGCGGGGTCAGGCCCAGGTGGGAGACGACGGGGATGCCGGACTCGACGATCAGCTCGGTCTGCGCGAGGGAGCGCTCGCCGCCCTCCAGCTTCACCGCCCCGACCCCGGCCTCCTTGACCAGCCGGGTCGCGTTGCGCAGGGCCTGGACCGGGCCCTCCTGGTACGAGCCGAACGGCAGGTCGCCGATGACGAGGGCCCGCTTGGTGCCGCGTACCACCGCGGCGGAGAGCAGGGTCATCTCGTCCATGGTGACGGGCACGGTGGTCTCGTAGCCGAGGTGGCAGTTGCCCATGGAGTCGCCGACCAGGATGACCGGGATGCCGGCCTCGTCGAAGACGGACGCGGTCATCGCGTCGTACGCGGTGAGCATGGGCCACTTCTCACCGCGCTCCTTGGCGGCGGTGATGTCGTGGACGGTGATGCGGCGGGTCTGAGCGCCCCCGTACAGCGCCTTGCTGTCGGTCTTCCCGGCGGCCGGGCCGGCCGTGCTGCCGGCGGCGGGCCCCGCGGGCTGGTTCTGCGCAGCCTGAAGCGTCATGGCTGATCGGCTCCCTGTTCGTCATCTCGAGGCGCCCTGACGGCGTCCCCGGATCCCCTCCATGGTGGCACTTCGTGCCGCCCGCGCGGAAGGGGGCTGCCGCCGAGGGGGCCCGCCGGGCCCGCCACGCCGAATGTGAGCGTTCTGTCACAGCGTTCCGACCTGGGCGGACGCCAGGAACCCGGGAGGAGGGGTGCTCGTCCTGGAACGTGTGACGCCGTCCCCTCGGGGCCGGGCGGACGCGATCATCGCCTAGGGTCTCTCCCGGGGCGGGCCCGGCACGATCCCGGGGCGAATCCCGGGGGCAGGGCTCCCGACGTCCGCACGGCGCTCCCGGTCCGGCCCTCCCGGGTCGTCCGACGGACCCGTGGGCGGCGGCGCGGCGGGACGCCCCACGGCGGACCCGGTGGTGTGGCAGCACAGCAGTGAGGACAGCTCTATGGCGCAGGCGTACACGGCGGAGACGGACAGCGACACGACGGGCACCCGGCCATCGGGCTCCCGCCTGCGGGTCCTGCTCGACCGGTGGCGCGGCGACCGGGGCATCTGGCGGCGCGGGGCGCTGCTCGCGGCCCTCGCCGTGGTGGTGGCGCTCACCATGATCCTGCACGCCCAGATCCCCAACCGGATCGGCAACCTCGGCAGCCTCACCGAGACCTTCCTCCCGTGGCTGGGCCTGTTCGTGCCGCTGATCCTGGTGGGCGCGCTGGTGCGCCGCTCGGCGACCGCGCTGGTGGCCCTGCTGCTGCCCGTGGTCGTCTGGCTGAACCTCTTCGGCGGCCTGCTGACGAGCAAGTCCTCGGTCTCCGACGGCGAGCTGATGGTCGCCTCCCACAATGTGAACGCCGAGAACCCGGACCCGGCCGGCACCGCCCGCGAGATGGTCGACTCCGGCGCCCAGGTCCTCGCCCTCCAGGAGCTGCCCGCCGGCAAGGTGGCGGCCTACGAGCGGGCCCTGGCGGAGGAGTTCCCGTACCACGTGGTCAAGGGCACGGTCGGGCTGTGGAGCAAGTACCCGCTCACCGGGGTGTCCGCCGTCGACATCCGCCTCGGCTGGGACCGCGCCCTGCGTGCCACGGTCGCGGTGCCGGACAAGCCCGTCGAGGTGTACGTGGCCCATCTGCCCTCGGTGCGGGTGAAGCTGAACGCGGGGTTCACCGCCGGGCAGCGGGACGCCAGCGCGGACGCCCTCGGCGAGGCCATCGCCCGCGCCCGCCACGAGCGGGTGGTCCTCCTCGGTGACCTCAACGGCACCATGAACGACCGGGCGCTGAACGCGGTCACCTCCCAGCTCCGCTCCACCCAGGGGGCGGCGGGCGACGGGATGGGCTTCAGCTGGCCGGCCTCGTTCCCGATGGCCCGGATCGACCAGATCATGGTGCGGGGAGTGGAGCCGGTCGCGTCCTGGACCCTGCCGCGCACCGACAGCGACCACCTCCCGGTGGCGGCCCGCGTCACCCTCTGAGCCGGGCCGGGCCTCCCGCGTGGTCGCGGGAAGCCCCCGGGGTGAGCAGCCGGCCGAGGAGCCGGCGGGGACCGCCTTCAGCCGCCCGTCGTCTCCCGCCAGCGGTTCGTGATCGGCAGGCGCCGGTCCTTGCCGAAGCCCTTGGCGGAGATCTTGGTGCCCGGCGGGTACTGGCGCCGCTTGTACTCGGCGGTGTCCACCATCCGCAGGGTCTTCGCCACCAGCTCCTCGTCGAACCCGGCCGCCACGATGGCGTCCTTGCCCTGGTCCCGGTCCACGTACAGCTCCAGGATCCGGTCCAGGACGTCGTAGTCGGGCAGCGAGTCGGTGTCCACCTGGCCCGGGCGCAGCTCGGCGCTCGGCGGCTTGGTGATGGACGCCTCCGGGATCGGCGGGGTCTGGCCGCGCTCCCCGGCGGCCCGGTTGCGCCACTTCGCGAGCCGGAACACGGTCGTCTTGTAGACGTCCTTGATCGGCCCGTACGCGCCGACCGAGTCGCCGTACAGGGTCGAGTAACCCACCGCCAGCTCGGACTTGTTGCCCGGCGCGAGGACGATGTGCCCCTCCTGGTTGGAGAGGGCCATCAGCATCGTGCCGCGCAGCCGCGACTGGAGGTTCTCCTCGGCGAGGCCGGTCAGACCGAGGGACGCCATGTACGCGTCGAACATCGGCTCGATGGGCACCGTGCGGAAGTTCAGTCCGGTGCGGCGGGCCAGCTCGGCCGCGTCGCCCTTGGAGTGGTCGGAGCTGTACTTGGACGGCATCGAGACGCCGTACACGTTCTGCGCGCCCAGGGCGTCGCAGGCGATCGCCGCGACCAGGGCCGAGTCGATGCCCCCGGAGAGGCCGATGATCACCGAGCGGAAACCGTTCTTCGCGGCATAGGCGCGCAGACCGACGACCAGGGCGGTGTAGATCTCCTCGTCGTCGTCCAGGCGCTCCGCGTACCCGCCGGTCAGCTCCGGCTCGTAGGCGGGCAGCGGTTCCTCGGAGAGGACCACCCGGTCGATGCGCAGCCCGTCGTCCACGGTGCCCGTGACGGGCAGGGCCGCGGCGGCGGGGAGGTCCAGGTCGATCAGGACGCTGCCCTCGGAGAACTGCGGGGCCCGCGCGATGACCTCGCCGTCGGGGCCGACCACGATCGAGTCGCCGTCGAAGACCAGCTCGTCCTGCCCGCCGATCATCGCCAGGTACGCGGTGGTGCAGCCCGCCTCCTGGGCGCGCTTGCGGACCAGTTCGAGGCGGGTGTCGTCCTTCTCCCGCTCGTACGGGGAGGCGTTGACGGACACCAGCAGGCCCGCGCCCGCGCTGCGGGCCGCCGGGACCCGGCCGCCGTCCTGCCACAGGTCCTCGCAGATCGCGAGGGCCACGTCCACGCCGTGCACCCGGATCACCGGCAGGGTGTCGCCGGGCACGAAGTAGCGGAACTCGTCGAAGACGCCGTAGTTCGGCAGGTGGTGCTTGGCGAAGGTGAGGGCCACGGCGCCGCGGTGCAGCACGGCCGCCGCGTTGCGCGGGGCGCCGGCCGGCTGGCCGTACGTGGGCTGCGCGGTCTCGGCGCGGTCCAGATAGCCGACGATCACGGGCAGTTCGCCGAAGCCCTCCGCCGCGAGCCGCGCGGCCAGCTCCTTGAGCGTGGCGCGGGAGGCGTCGACGAAGGAGGACCGCAGGGCGAGGTCCTCGACGGGGTAGCCGGTCAGCACCATCTCGGGGAACGCGACGAGGTGCGCTCCCTGCTCGGCGGCGTGCCGGGTCCAGTGCACGACCGCCTCGGCGTTGCCGGCGAGATCGCCGACGGTCGAGTCGATCTGGTTCAGGGCGAGGCGTAGTTGAGGCACGGGAGCCAGTGTAATCGTCTTTCTGACGCGATGTCCCGGGCGGGGGCCGGGAAAGGGCGTGACCTTCGTCGCGGCGCGCGCCGGGAGGGGCCCCCGGCCAGGCCGGGCACGGCTCCTCGGGACCGGGCTCGCGACCCGGTTCCAGGGCGGCCCCGGGGGTTCCGGGACCGGGCCGCGCGGCCCGGTCCCGCCGTCCCGCCGTCCCGCCGTCCCGCGCGCGGAGGTGGCTCAGCGCGGGCCGGAGGCCGCGTAGACCTGCTCCGCCCACGTCGCGATCTGCGGCTCGCTCAGGTGCTGGGCGAGGTCCGCCTCGCTGATCATGCCGACCAGGCGCTTGTCCTCGACCACCGGGAGCCGGCGGATCTGGTGGCCCTGCATCTCCCGCAGCACCTCGGCCACGTCCGCGCCCGCGTCGATCCAGCGCGGCGTCCCCTGCGCCATGTCCCCGGCCGTCACCTTCGACGGGTCGTGCCCCATCGCCACACAGCCCACGACGATGTCGCGGTCGGTGAGGATGCCGCACAGGCGCTCGTCGGCGTCGGCGATCGGCAGGGCGCCCACGTTCAGCTCGCGCATCAGCTGCGCCGCGCGGTCGAGGGTCTCGTGTGCGGGGATCCACTGCGCCCCGGGATGCATGATGTCCTTCGCCGTGGTCATCGGCTCCGCCTCCTGCGTCTGCGTCGGATCGTTCCCCGAGCCCCTGCCATTCTCGATGGGCCGTTCGGAGTACGCGACCGCTGGCGCGAGCGGCCCCCGGGCGGCCCGGAAACCCGCCGCCCCGCCGCGCGTCCTTACGGGTGCGCGCCGGACCGCCCCGGGCGGGCCCGCGCGCACGACCACCGCTGTACGACGAGGGGAGCCGTCCGTGCCCGTGAGCCTGGGCGAAGAGATCATGCTGCTGTCACTGGACGACGAGTCGGGCGCGGCCAAGGACCTGTCCTCGGCCTCCTGGGCCGTCGCGGGCGGCATCGTCCTCGACCTGGCGCTCGCCGGGCGGGTGAGCGTCACCGGCAAGCGCGTCGCCGTGACCGACCGGACCCCGGTCGGCGAGGCGCTGCTCGACGGACGGCTGACCGACCTCGCCGACTGGTGCGGCAAGCGCCGCGCCCCCAAGGTCGCGAGCTGGCTGACGAAGGACCAGGCCAGGGCGCCGCGCGCCGCGATCGAGAGCCTGGTCGGGCGCGGGCTCGTCACCGAGCAGCGGCGCAACGCCCTGGGCATCTTCCCGATCCGCCGCTACCCGGAGGCGGACGGCACGGTGGAACGCGAACTGCGCGCCCGCCTCAAGGACACGGTCCTGGCCGGGGCGCGGCCGGACGACCGCACGGCGGGGCTGGTCGCCCTCCTCCAGGGCGCGGGGCTGCACCGGATCGCGTTCCCCGGGGTGCCGCGCAAGGAGGTCGAGCCCCGGATGAAGGAGATCGCGGACGGCCAGTGGGCGGGACGCGAGGTCCGTGAGGCGATCCGGGAGATGCAGGCGGCGATGCTGGCCGTGACGGCGGCGACGGTGGCGGTCGCCGTCAGCTGACGCCCGGCACCGGGCCGCGCCCCCGCACGCCGACGGGCCGTACGCCGACGGGCCGGCCACCCCCGTGAGGGGTGACCGGCCCGTCGGCTGTGACCACGGTCGGGCTCAGAGCTCCGGCTGCGCGCCCCGCTTCTTCAGCAGGCCCACCATCAGCTCGACCTCCGACTCCTGCCCCTGCACCATCGTGCCGGCCAGGTTCCGTTCGGCGCCGACCTCGCAGCGCTCCACACAGCCCTCGGCCATCGCGATGCCGCCGTTGTGGTGGGCGATCATCAGCTGAAGGTAGAAGACCTCCGCCTCCGTGCCGCTCAGCCCGCCGAGCTTCCTCAGCTCCGCCTTGGTGGCCATGCCCGGCATCAGCCGCCCCTCGTCCTCCGGGGAGCCGTGGCCGTTCTCACCGCCGTGGCCGCCGTGACCGGAGCCCTTGCCGCCGCTGCCGTCACCGCCGTGGCCCGCGTCCGGTCCGTGCATCCACGTCATCGGCTCGGTGCCCGCCTCGACCTTCGGCAGGCCCCACAGGTCCAGCCAGCCCAGCATCATCCCGCGCTGGTTGGCCTGGGTGTTGGCGATGTCGTACGCGAGCCGCCGGATCTCCTCGTTCTCCGTCCGGTCCCGGACGATGAACGACATCTCCACGGCCTGCTGGTGATGGACCGACATGTCCCGGGCGAACCCGGCGTCCGCCGAGTCCGAGGCCGGCGTGCCCGCCCCGGACGTGCCGCCGCTGCCGCCCGCCGTGGCCACCGTGGCCGCCCCGGCGAACAGCAGCGCCAGCACCACCGCCGTGATCGCGGCCCAGTGCGTGCGTGTCATCCCGTTCACGTCCGGATCACTTCCCGTCCACGCCACCCGTGCAGGCGGCGCCCGGCTCCGGGGTCTGCGGGCCCTGCACGTACTTGGTGAAGAACTGGTTGACCCGCGGGTCGTCCGCCGAGTCGACCGTCACCTGCTTGCCCCAGGCGCTGAGCATGATGGCGCCCTTCTGTTCCTTGTACGGGCTCATCAGCGAGTACGGGGTCTCCTTGACCTTCTCGCCGAGCTTCTTCACATCCGCCTCGGGGGCCTTGTCGGTGTAGGTGACCCACACGGCGCCGTGCTCCAGGGAGTGGACCGCGTTCACCTCGGGGATCTCCTCGGTGTAGACGTCGCCGTCGCAGTTCATCCACACCGGGTTGTGGTCGCCGCCCACCGGGGGCTTCATCTCGTACGTGACGGGCGTGTCGACGTGCTTGTTGGTGAGCTTCTTGGCGTCCCAGCTCTGCTCCTGCCCGATGGGCGCCTTGGCGGCGGCCTCCGCCGCGGCCTTCTCGTCGGACTCCTTCTTGAGCACATAGCCGCCGAAGCCGACGAGGGCGGCGACCACGACGGCGCTGATGCTGATGGTGATGACGCGGTTGCGGCGCTCACGCGCCTGCTCGGCACGGCGCATCTGCTCTATTCGGGCCCGGCGCTCGTTGGTGGTGTTGCGGGAAGCCATGGGTCGTCCTTCGTAAGACGGGGGTCTGCGGGGGGTGGTGCGCGGCGCGCGGGTGCGTCCGCGCCTCGTGCCGTGGTGCGGCGTGCGGGCCTCTCAGGCCCGCAGCACCTGAAGGACGTGCAGATCCGGGGCGCGGGGGAGTGCCCCGGAACGTCGCGGCCCGCCGGGGGCGGCGGGCGGGACGGTGTACGGGGGCTCGGAGGCCGCCTGGAGCGGGGCGTCGAGCGGCGGCGCGGTCAGCACCGCCGGGTTCAGCACGGGCATCAGCCCGCAGTCCCCGCGGTCGTACGGGCAGGTGAACGCCGGCCCCCGGTCCGCGCCGTGCCCGTCGACGGCGGTCACCCCGTGGCGCTGCTGCTCCGCCGCGCCGTGGTGGGAGACCGGCCCGGACGGGCTGAGGCAGAGGAACAGCGCGCCGAGGAGCGTCACCACCGCGCTCAGCAGAGCCGTGGGACGCGCGACGCGCGAGACGCGGTGACCCCGCGAACCCCTCCTCATGGGCCGAGATCGTAGTCGGGGAGCGGCACGCGGGGACCACATGGTGGCCGATCCGGTGGCGGGGCCAGAGGGCAAAACGTTATGAACGCGGACGAAACGGTGGCCGGACGCCCCGAGGTGGGGGCGCCCGGCCACCACGGCCGCGCCGTGCGGAGGGTCAGACGGTCTCCGGGGCCCGCGCCGCCCGCTCCCCGTCGCCCGCCGAGTCGCTTGCCGATGCCGATGCCGGGACCGGCGTCCGGAACAGGCGGCCCGGCCACCAGAACCGGCGTCCCAGGTCCAGCGCGAGCGCCGGCACCAGCACCGTCCGCACCAGGAAGGTGTCCAGCAGGACGCCGATCCCGACCAGCACGCCCAGCTGCGCCAGGGTGACCAGCGGCAGGCCCGCGAACACCGCGAAGGTCGCCGCCAGCACCACACCCGCGCTGGTGATGACCCCGCCGGTCGACGTCAGCCCCTCCAGGACCCCGCGTACGAGCCCGAGGCGCCGCGCCTCCTCGCGGACCCGGTGCATCAGGAAGATGTTGTAGTCGATGCCGAGGGCCACCAGGAAGACGAAGCCCATCAGCGGAATCGACCAGTCGACCCCCGCGAAGCCGAGGACGTGCTCGAAGAGCAGATGGGACGCGCCCAGCGCCGCGACATACGACAGCACCACCGTCGCCAGTAGCAGGACCGGCGCCACGACCGCCCGCAGCAGCCACACCAGCACCAGCAGCACCACCAGCAGGACGACCGGGATGACCGTGCGCAGATCCCGGTCGGCCGCCCGCCGGGTGTCCAGCGCCTGCGCCGTCGTCCCGCCGACCAGGGCTTCCGCGCCCCCGACCGCGTGGGCCGCGGTGCGCAGCCGGTCGACGGTGTCCCGGGCGGCGGCGGAGTCGGGGGCGTCGTCGAGGACCACGCGGAGGGTGGCGAGCCGCCCGTCCGCCGTCCGGTCCCCGGTGTCCACCCGGGCCACGCCCTCGACACCCGCCAGCGCGCCCCGCACCTCGTCCGCCCGGTCCGCGGCGGTCACCACCGTCGCCGGATCGGAGACGCCGGACGGGTAGTGCGCCGAGATCCGCTCCTGCGCCACCACCGACTCGGGCTTCTGCCGGAACATCTCGGCCTGGCCGAGGCCCATGTCGATCCCGACGGCGCTGAGCGCGAGGACGCCCGTGACGCCGGCCGACATCAGCCAGGACCAGCGCGGCCGGCGGGCCACCGCCGCGCCGATCCGCGACCAGACGGTGACGGACCGGCGCACCGGGGTGCCGACGCGCGGCACGAACGGCCAGAACACCCAGCGCCCGGCGAGCACCAGCAGCGCCGGCAGCACGGTCACCATGGCCAGGAACGCGCAGACGACGCCGATCGCGCCGACCAGCCCGAGGGAGCGGGAGGAGTTGATGTCCGCCAGCGCCAGGCAGGCCAGGCCCACCGCGATGGTGCCGGCGGAGGCGAGGACGGCCGGGCCCGAGCGGACGAGGGCGATCCGCATCGCCCGGTGCCGGTCCGCGTGCCGGTGCAGCTCCTCGCGGTAGCGGGCGATCAGCAGCAGCGCGTAGTCGGTGCCCACCCCGAACACCAGGACCATCAGAACGCCCGCGCTCTGCGGATCGACGGGGAGGCCCGCGTACCGCGCGAGCAGCCAGGTCGCCGCCTGGGTGAGGACCGCCGCGAAGCCCACGGCCAGCAGCGGGAACAGCCAGAGCACCGGGCTGCGGTAGGTGACCAGCAGCAGCACGGCGACGACCAGCCCGGTGGCGATCATCAGGGTCGCGTCCAGGGTGTCGAAGACCGCGACCTGGTCCGTCAGGGACCCGGCCGGGCCGCCGACGACGACCTCCAGCCCGGGCGGGGCGTTGGCCGCGGCGGTGTCGCGGATCTGCTCGACGCTGTCGCCGAGTTCGCCCGCGAGGGGCACGACCACCATCAGCGCGCGGCCGTCGTCGGACGGGAGGGCGGGGGAGACCCGCTCGCCCTCGGCGACGTGCCCGGCGAACACCCGCCGGTCGGCCTCCGCCTTGGCGCGTGCCGCGTCCCCGATGCGGTCGGCGGTTCCGGTGCCGGTGCCGGTCGTGCTGTAGACGACCACGACGGGCATGACCTCGTCGGCCGGTTCGGCCCCGTCGGCGGCGTCTGCGCGGAACCGTTCCAGCTCGGTGTTGACCCGGGCCGACTCCGCCCCGCGCGGGAGGAAGGCGTTCGGCCCGGTGTCCTCCACCTCGCCGAGCTTCCCGGCCAGCGGGCCGAGCGCGGCGACGAGGAGGACCCAGCCGAGCAGGACGAGGACCTTGCCGCGCCTGCCGCCCGGTGCCTGGGCCAGGCGCGTGAGCAGCGCTTTCATGAGTAGTCTCCTGGGTGTGGAGTTCCGGGCGCACGGGCCCCGCCCCACGGCGTGACGGTTCGCGGACCTGCCGTGGGTACGAGGGGACGTGCCTGGGTTGTGATCTCCATGGGTACGGCCGGGAGTTGCAGCTCCTGGCCGTACCGTTTTTCCGGGGCCCGGGTTCTTTTCCGGGGCCTGGTTTTTTCCGGGGCCGGGTTTCCGGGGTGGGCCCGGTCGTCCCGGCGGGGCCGGTTTACGGCGCGGGCCCGGTCGTCCGGCCGCCGGCCGGTCGTCCCGGCGGGGGCCGGGTTTCCCGCTGTCGGGTCCTCCGCTACTCGATCTCGCGCATCATGCGCTCCATCGAGGCGAGCGAGTTCCGCGTCTGCGTCAGCTCGTCCAGCGTCCGGCGGTGCAGCTCGGTGCTGTCCTCCAGCAACTGGGCGTATTTCTCGGCGAGTTTGCGGTACTCGGTGTCGCGGGTCGCCAGCACGCGGGCCCGCCAGGTCGCGGCGACCTGCCAGACGATCACGATGCACAGCAGGAAGAGACCCGCGGCACCCACCGCTCCCACCACGTCGCCGCTCATGTCGTCTTCTCCTTCGTCGATGGGCCGGCCGTCGTGCCGCCGGCCGTAGTGGTGTCCTCGCCGACGCTCCCGCGGGCGTCGCCGCCCGGTGCGCCCGGTGCGTCCGGTGCGTCCGGCGCGTCCGGGCCCTGCTCCCCGGCGCCGCCGAGGGTGGCGGCGGCCGCGCCGATCGTCCGCGGGGTGAGCGCGAAGCAGAACGGCGTCAGCTCGAAGTACTTCATCGCCTTGCCGCCCTCGGACAGTTCCAGCTCGCCCCGCACCAGGCCCGCCGCCTCCAGCCGCTGGAGGTGCATATGCAGCAGGGGGCGGCCGATGGCCAGCTCACGGGCGAGCCGGCTGACGTAGTCCCGGCCGTCGAGCAGGGCCGCGACGATCCGCATCCGGTGCGGGTTGCCGAGGGCGCCGAGGACCTTCAGCAGCTCGTCCCCGGTGAGCACCGGCGTCCCGGCCCCGGCGGGGTCCGGTCCCGGTGCGGCGGAGTCCGGCCCCGCTGTGGAGTCCGGTCCCGGTGCGGGGTCCGGCGTCTCGGCCATCGCGCCCCCTCCCTCGTATGTGTCAGTTCACGCTGACACGCCCCTCCCTACCTGTCAAAGAAACCTGACACATGTCGGGGTGGAGTGAGGGGCCCCTCAGGGTCGTCTCGGGGTGGGCCCTGACCCACAATGGGCACAGCCGCGGTGCGCAACGCGCCGGAAACCGAGGGATGGCATGCTCGGGGCGGCAGCACGCGGCGCGACCGGCAACGATGGGTGGAATTCTCGAATGGACAAGCAGCAGGAATTCGTGCTCCGCACGCTCGAAGAGCGCGACATCCGCTTCGTGCGCCTGTGGTTCACCGATGTGCTCGGTTTCCTGAAGTCCGTCGCGGTCGCCCCCGCCGAGCTGGAGCAGGCGTTCGACGAGGGCATCGGCTTCGACGGCTCGGCGATCGAGGGCTTCGCGCGCGTCTACGAGTCGGACATGATCGCCAAGCCGGATCCGGCGACCTTCCAGATCCTGCCCTGGCGCGCCGAGGCCCCCGGCACCGCGCGCATGTTCTGCGACATCCTGATGCCCGACGGCTCCCCGTCCTTCGCCGACCCCCGGTACGTCCTGAAGCGGGCCCTGAACAAGACCTCCGACCTGGGCTTCACCTTCTACACCCACCCGGAGATCGAGTTCTTCCTCCTCAAGGACAAGCCCGTCGACGGCAGCCGCCCGACGCCGGCCGACAACTCCGGCTACTTCGACCACACCCCGCAGAACGTGGGCATGGACTTCCGCCGCCAGGCCATCACGATGCTGGAGTCCATGGGCATCTCGGTCGAGTTCAGCCACCACGAGGGCGCCCCCGGCCAGCAGGAGATCGACCTCCGCTACGCCGACGCGCTCTCCACGGCGGACAACATCATGACCTTCCGCCTGGTCATGAAGCAGGTCGCGCTGGAGCAGGGCGTCCAGGCCACGTTCATGCCGAAGCCGTTCTCGGACTACCCCGGCTCGGGCATGCACACCCACCTCTCCCTCTTCGAGGGCGACCGCAACGCGTTCTACGAGTCCGGCGCGGAGTACCAGCTCTCCAAGGTCGGCCGCTCCTTCATCGCGGGCCTGCTGCGCCACGCGGCGGAGATCTCCGCGGTCACCAACCAGTGGGTCAACTCCTACAAGCGCATCTGGGGCGGCTCCACCCGCAGCGCCGGCGCGGGCGGCGAGGCCCCCTCGTACATCTGCTGGGGCCACAACAACCGCTCCGCCCTCATCCGCGTCCCGATGTACAAGCCGGGCAAGACGGGCTCCGCCCGCATCGAGGTCCGCTCCCTCGACTCCGGCTGCAACCCCTACCTCTCCTACGCGGTCCTCCTCGCCGCCGGCCTCAAGGGCGTCGAAGAGGGCTACGAACTCCCCGCCGGCGCCGACGACGACGTCTGGGCCCTCTCCGACGCCGAACGCCGCGCCATGGGCATCACCCCGCTCCCGCAGAACCTGGGCGAGGCGATCGACCTGATGGAACGCAGCGAACTGGTGGCGGAGACTCTGGGGGAGCACGTCTTCGACTTCTTCCTCCGCAACAAGAAGCAGGAGTGGGAGGAGTACCGCAGCGAGGTCACGGCCTTCGAGCTGCGGAAGTCTTTGCCGGTGCTGTAGCAGCAGGTCAGCGGCTTAGAGACCGCAAATGCGGGCGGGCCGCCCGGTCCAACCGAAGCGACCCGCCCGCAGTCATGCTCAGCTCTGGGCGTCCAGGGGCCGCCAAGCGCCTGCCCTGCGGCTCCGCCGGGCGCTTCCCGGTCCGGGCCGCACCCGAGCGCCTGCGATCAGGACGTGTCTGCCCCGGCGGCTCGGGATCGGCATTGACTGGTGAAGTTGGGGGTGGATTTAGAGCTCGGTCGAAAGCAGTTGCTGTCATGGCCGGCAGAAAGAGGGTCAGGAGCCAGTGCAGAACCCAGGTGGTTCTGAGTCCGGCAAACAGTGTGTCCCACCGCAGCGAGGTAGCGGGCCTTCGAGAGCAAGTCGCTGCCTGTGCCGCAGTCCACTGACGCGAGTCCGCGGTCGGGCCGTCGGCCGATGCCGCGGACCGACGCGCCTGCTTTCCGCATCGGCATCCGCGTTCTTCCCCTGCGCCTCCGCCGCCAGCCGTACCGTCTAGGTGTTCGCGGTGTGGGGTCGAGGTACGGGGGGCGCGCGTGACGGACGAGGATGTTGCGAGGGCGCGTTGGGGCCTGCCTCAGGACGAGAGGACGTACGAGGACGCCGTTGCGGGGCTGATCGACGAGAACGAGGTCGTCAGGGCCTACCTCGCGGCCGGCGTGGACCTGGATCTCCTGAGAGCGGAGCTGTTCGGGCACCGGTTCGTGGCCCACGTTCTCGCCTCCGGGAGGGGCGAGTACGCGGACTATCAGGATGCCGTGGAGCAACGGGAACTGGCCGCGCGGCGCCGCGGGACCCAGTCTTTCCCCCGGCGTGTACTGCGCCCTCTCCGGACGGTTCTGCTGGACCTTCAAGTGGCGCTGATGCGCAGGCAGTGGCAGGACGCGTTACCGGCTGAACTGGCACGCGAAGTGGGAGGTGTGCTCCAGCTTCTCCTTGGTGAGGATCACAGCAGGCTCCTCGTCACACCGGACATTCTCGGACTCGTCGATGCCCACGACCTGCGCTATTTCGTGCCTCATGACGAGTTGGACGATCTCAACACGAAGCTCGGTCTGATGTCCGGGGGCACGGTCGCGGTCTCGGGGCCACGGGGTGTCGGCAAGTCGACTCTCCTCCGTGCCCTGGTCGAGACAGCCGAACCACATGACTTGATCGTCCCAGTACAGATGCCGGCTGCCTACGTCCCTCAGGAGTTTCTCCTCTCCCTGTTCCAGCGGGTGTGCGAGGAGTTCCTGGCCCAGTACGACGATGAACGGGCTGGTGCGTTTCCCGTTCTGGTGAGACTACGGAAGCACCTGCTCAAGCGTCTGCGCAGACTGTCCCGGCGCGTACTCCAGGCGACGGCGGCCGTGTTGCTGCTCTCTGTCGCACTGGCGCCCCTGTTCCACGCGATTCAGGAGGCGCTGCGCGCCGGGTTCTACCCGTGGCTGTCGCAGTCGTGGACGGCCACGGCGCGTGCCGCGACCCTGGCATGGGCCGAGAGCCCCTGGGTGACGCGTACGCCCCTCGCGGTCCTGGGGATCGCGCTGCTGACGACCCTGCCGAGGAAGCGCAGGCGATCGCCCCTCCTGCAGGACTGCGTGAACTACCTCTATCTGCTGCGGACGGTGCAGAGCACGAGCCTCGCGGTGAACACGGGGTTCGCTCCCCTTGTCGCGGGGACGCTCGGGGCGGGGCGTACGACGACGCTCTCCTCCCGGAATCTGACTCTGCCCGAACTCGTGGTCCACTTTCGACGGATGCTCGGAGAGATGACCGAGCACGGGGCGGGCACGGACGAGGGACCGCAGCGCATCTTCATCCTCGTGGACGAAGTCGACCGCATTGGCTCGGCAGAGCAGGCAAGGGCGTTGCTGGCCGAGATCAAGGCGGTGTTCGGTGTTTCCCACGTCTATTTTCTTCTGTCCGTGGCCGAGGAGATCGGAGCGGGCTTCGTGCGACGGGGCATGCCTGTCAGGGATGTTCTGGACAGTTCGCTGGACGACGTGATCCATGTGGTGCCGAGAAGCCTGGAGCAGTCCCACCGAATACTGCAGAGCCGGGTCCCGGGCCTGCCTTCTCCGTTTATCGCGCTCGCGCACTGCCTTTCCGGCGGTATCACCAGGGACCTCATACGCTTTACGCGCTGCATGGTGGCGATTCCCGAACGGATCGGTCCGGGCGGCGGGCGTCTGCCACGCGTCGCGTTGACACTGCTTCTGGATGAATTCCAGAAATCCCTGCGATCCTTTCGCGTGGCCCTGGGCGAGGCCGACGGTGTGGACGGATATCGGTTGGACGACATACGTCTGACGCTCACCGGTGTCTGGGAAAGGGGCGTGGACGAGTCCGTCGAGGAGGCCGCGAACACGGTGCGTAAGCTGCTCGAAGTCGCTGACTCCCGTGCCCTTTCCCAAGAACGGGATTCGGCGGATGACGTAGTCCAGGGCTGGAGCGAAGTCGCGGCGTACGCGGATTTCATCCTGGCGATGATCGAGTTCTTCGCAGTTGCGAGGCGCTTTCCCGACGAGTACGCGATGAGGCGGAAGGGCCCTGAAGGGCAACTCGACCGACTCGCGGAGGCCCGGCTCGATCTCGAAGTCTCCCCGAGGTCCAGCCGTCTGCTGCTGGAACGGTTTAGGAAGGCATGGAGCCTTTCCGGCAGTACTGAGGAGGCGCAGGTGCAGACCTGAGAATCGGGCGCTCCGTCTCATCGGACGCAACCGGGACGCCCGTGTTCGGCGTTCATGTAGGCGAGAGGGCGCGCCTGGTCGGGCGTCGCGGGCAGGCTCGCCGGGGGACCGCCGGGCAGAGGGGTGCGGGGGAGAGGGGCGGGATGCGGCGGCGCAGGGAGCGCAGGTGCAAGTGGTGCAAGCGGGAGCTGGCGCCCCGGGGGTGGTGGCGGGCGCGGCGGTACTGTCGGCGGCGGCATCAGGTGTACTACTGGTTCAAGTCGGCATTCGAGACTGTGTTCGATGGCGTGCTGAGCTGAAACCGCAGGTCAGCGCCGGAGCGCTGGTCTGGAGATGCGGTACTCGCCCGCGCGGCCGACCCTGGAGGGACGGCGATTCCTGCGTCGAGGAGGAGACCACATGTCCATGATGGACAAGATCAAGAGCAAGCTCAAAGGTCATGAGGACCAGACCGGCAAGGGCATCGACAAGGCCGGTGACATGGTCGACGACAAGACCCAGGGCAAGTACAAGGACCAGGTCGACACGGCACAGGACAAGATGAAGGACCAGTTCGGCGGCCGGCGCGAGGAGCCGCCGCAGCAGTGACCGAGCGGTGACGGTGTGCGGCAGGCGGCCGGGACCCATGAAGCGCCCGGCCGCCCCCGGCCCCGGTGCCCGGCGATGCCGGGACCGGGGCCGATGCGCGCGACGAGCGCGCCGGGCCCGTCAGGGGCGCCGGCCGTGCCGGCGACGTCAGGGGTGGCGTCAGGTGAAGAAGAAGTAGATCGTGTCCTCGGTCCGGCCGCGCGCCTTCGCGTGCGCCCACTCCTCCGCCTCGAAGCGCATCAGCTTCGCGAAGTGCTGCGCCGTGTTCTGGAACTCCGGCGCCAGCCGGTGCAGCACCGCCTCGTACGCGTCCGCCAGCTGCCCCGCCAGGTCGGTGGCGAGGGTGCCGATGGACGGGAAGGCGTCCCCCGGGTGCGGGAGCCGGATCGGCGGGCCGGCGAAGAGGAAGTCGCCCGGCCGCAGCGCGGACGGGACACCGCAGCCGGCCAGCTCCGCGTCCATCGCGTAGAACCACGACGGCCGGCGCCAGGCCCCGAGGTCGACCGGGTCCGAGAAGTGGCGGGACACCAACGCGTCGAAGGCGTAGGTGTATTCGGCGCCCATGTCCGAACCGGGCGTGCCGTCGAGCAGTTCCTCCAGGGCCTGTTCGACGGTGAGCCGCCGGCGGACGCCCTCATGCGTGTGGCGCGCGTCCCGTTCCCGGCAGTGCTGGCGGACGCTCTCCAGCACCCGTTCCTGGTCGTCGGTCCGCTCGACGGAGGTGAGCAGCCGGATCACCTGCCGCATGTCGCCGGTGCTCATCCGCAGGCAGTAGCTCACGAGCCTTCCTTCCCCCCGCGCGGTCGCGCGTCCGTGCGTCCGTGCGTCGTTCTCGGTCCCACCCATGATCCCTGACGGGAGCGGTCCCGTCGCCCCGTCCGTTGGTCCGTTGCCCCTCACTACGGCCGGTGGGGCGTGGTTGCTCAGCCGGGCGCCGGTGGATCAGGCGGCCGGCCGGCGGAAGAGGGCGGCCCAGAGGAACGGTTCGCCGAAGTGCGGGGAGTCGGCCGGCTCGTCGCGCATCCGGCGCAGTTCGACCTCGTCGAGCAGCGGGCGGGTGCCGGGGCCGGAGAAGATCCCGCGCAACTCCCCGGCCCGGTAGGCGAGTCCGCCGCCCAGCCCGCCGTCCCGGTAGAACGCGGTGTCCGGCAGCTCGGACCCCATCGCGCCCGAGGCGAAGCAGGTGAGGGAGAACAGGCCGCCGGGCGCGAGCAGGCGGTCGAGCAGGGCCAGGTAGCTGATGCGGCGGTGCGGCGGCAGATGGTGGAAGCAGCCCGAGTCGTGGATGAGGTCGTACGGGCCGTCCAGCTCCGCGGTGAACGCGTCGCCCCGTACGAACCGGACGTCGACGCCCGCGTCCCGCGCGCGTTCCCGGCCCCAGGCGACGGCGGTCGGCGAGAGGTCCACGGCGTCCACGGCGAACCCGGCGGCGGCCAGGTGGACCGCGTTCCGGCCCGGACCGCAGCCCAGGTCGAGGACCCGCCCGCCGGACGGGACCAGTCCCCGGGCGAGGGCCGCGACCAGGCTCTCGTCGGGCTTGGGGACGAAGAACGGCACCGGCCGGTCCCGGTCCGCGTAGAAGCCGTCCCACCAGTCGGTGCCGCGCTCGCCCCAGCGGTCGGCCGCGGGCGCGAACAGGCCGTCCAGGAGGGTGAGTACGTCCTCGACGGTACGGATGCCGCGGTGCCCGATCCGGTCCGTGGCGGTGCCCGTCGCGCGGTCCCTGGTGGTGTCGGTGCCGTGCATACGAGTCCCCTGTCCCGCGCGTTGCCGTAGGACCCAACGGTACGCGGTGGAGGGGTGTTTGCCCAGGTCAGGCGGTGTGCGAGACGGGCTTCGGCGGGCTGCTGGGGGCCTGGTGGAGGCGGGCGGACCCACCGGGTCCGGCGGGCGGGCCGGGGCCCCGGAACGGCCTCCTGGAGGCCCGCCCCGGGGCCGTTCCGGGGCGACCCGGGGCGGGTTTTCCGGCGTCTTCAACGGGGCGGGCCCGGGGGCTCAACCGGCCCGGTCCGCGCCCCCGTTCACGGCCGCCGGACCGGCCAGCGCGTCCAGCCGCGCACGCTGCGCGGCCGACAGCCGGACGCCCGCCGCCCCGACGTTCTCCTCCAGGTGCGCGGTCCGGCCCGTGCCCGGGATCGGCAGGACGACCGGGGAACGCGCCAGCAGCCAGGCGAGGGAGACCTGCGCCGGGGTGGCGTCCGCCTCGGCCGCGACGGCGGCGATCTCCGCCCGGGCGGCATCCGCGTCCGCGCCCCCTTCCTGGTGTCCGCCGCTGCCCCCGGAGGTGTCGGGCAGGGTCGTGGCCACCGGCCGCCACGGCAGGAACGCGATCCCCGCCGCCTCGCACGCCTCCAGCACCGGTTCGTGCTCGCGGTCCAGCAGGTTGTAGCGGTTCTGCACGCTGACGATGTCGGCCAGAGCCCGCGCCTGCGCCAGTTCGGCGACCGTGACCTCGGACAGGCCGATGCGGGCGACCTTCCCCGCGAGCTGGAGTTCCCGCAGCGTGCCGATCTGGTCGGACAGGGGTGTCGCCGGGTCGAGGCGGTGGAGCTGGAGCAGTTCGATCCGTTCGACGCGCAGCCGGCGCAGCGCCTGGTCCACCTGGTCGCGCAGGACGGCGGGCCGGGCGTCGAGCCCCCACTCGCCGGTCTCCGCCGACCGCGCGACACCCACCTTGGTGGTGACCAGCAGGTCCGCGGGGTACGGGTGCAGGGCCTCGGCGAGCAGCTCCTCGTTGGCTCCGCCGCCGTAGAGATGGGCGGTGTCGATCAGGGTGACGCCGAGTTCCACGGCCCGCCGGGCGACGGCGACCGACGCCTCGCGCTCCGGCCCCGGTTCCGTCGGCAACCGCATCGCGCCGAAGCCGAGCCGCCGTACCGTCAGATCCCCGCCGATGGCGAACTCGCCCGCCGCCGCTGCCGTTGTCGTCGTCATGTCAGCCATCCTGCCCCGGACGGCCGTTCCCGGGGCGGGGGCGACGGAAAATGGGCGTGCGAGGGCGGCGGGTCCGGCGGTACGGTCCCCCGATGCATGACGACGAGCGGAACGTTCACGACACGGGCCGGCCGGACGACACCGGCGACGGGTACTTCGGGGAGAGCGTCGCGGCCCGTTACGACGCCTTCTCGGCCGACATGTTCCGGCCGGAAGCGGTCGATCCGGCGGTCGACCTGCTGGCCGGGCTCGCGGGCGACGGCGGCGCGCTCGAACTGGGCGTCGGCACCGGGCGGATCGCGCTGCCGTTGGCGGCCCGCGGGGTCCCGGTGCACGGGATCGACCTCTCCCGCGCGATGGTCGGACGCCTGCGGGCCAAGCCGGGCGCGGAGGCGGTCGCCACCACGATCGGGGACTTCGCCGCCACCCGCGTACCGGGCGAGTTCGCGCTCGCCTATCTGGTGTTCAACACGATCGACAACCTGACCACGCAGGACGCCCAGGTCGACTGCTTCCGCAACGCGGCCGCGCATCTGCGGCCGGGCGGCTGCTTCGTGGTCGAGGTCGGCGTCCCCGGACTGCGGCTCCTGCCGCCCGGCCAGACGGCGGTCCCGTTCCGGATCGGCCCGGAGGGCTGGGCCTTCGACGTGTACGACACCGCCACCCAGTCGATGAGCTCCGACTACGTCACCGTCCACGCCGACGGGGAGACCGCCCGCCACCGGTCGATCCCGTTCCGCTACGTCTGGCCCGCCGAACTCGACCTGATGGCCCGGCTTGCGGGGCTGCGGCTGCGCGACCGCTGGGAGGACTGGACGAGAGCACCGTTCACACACGAGAGCACCCGTCACGTCTCGGTGTGGGAGAAGCCCGCTGACGGACCGGAGGACGCCGGCCGGGAGTGATCCGGCCGGCGGGCGGGCGCCTCACAACCCGTGCCGGGAGAGGAAGTCCCGTATCAGGGCCGACCGACGGGCGTCAGCGCTCCGAGAGCGGTGACGGCGCCTCCTGGACGCACCAGGTGTTGCCGTCCGGGTCCTTGAAGAACATGAACGCGTTCCACTCCTGGCCGCTCGGGCCGTCCTCCCAGCCCGTCTCCCCGACGTGCTGGACCGGTGTGACGGGCACGCCCCGCGCGGACAGCTCCTCGTGCGCCCGGGCGATGTCGGTCACGCAGAGCTGGAGGGAGTGCAGGGAGCCGGGGGCCATCGACGGCTGCTGCGGGTGGTTCGGCATGCCGGACATCAGGGCGACGGAACAGCGCGAGCCCGGCGGGGTGAGCTGGATGATGCGCATGCCGGGGGCGACCTCCTGGTCGAGGTCGACACGGAAGCCCACGGCGTCCGCGTAGAAGGTCTTGGCGCGGTCGATGTCGGCCACCGGGATCGTGGCGACTTCCAGGGTCATGTCCATGGTGGGATGCACCTTTCGGTAAGAGGGGAGCGGGGGCCCGGGCGGCCCGGGCGGTCTACGCGGGGAAGCGCCAGCGGGTCTGGCCGTACGGGTCGCCCTTGCGGAAGCCGAACACCGTCCGCGGTGCCACCCGGAATACCAGGGCCTCGTGGCCGTCGCCGAGGAACACGCCGTCACCGACCTCGAAGGTCCAGTCCGTGCCGTACTTCGCGACGTACGCGGACGCCAGCGCGCGCAGCGCCGCCGACTCGGTGACCCGGGAGGCCGCGCCCTCGACCACCAGGTCGAAGCCCTCGGCCAGGGAGTTGCCACCGGTGGTCAGGACGACCTCCGGGTTGTCGCGCAGGTTCTTCGCCTTGCGCTCGGCGGTGCCGGTGCAGAAGTGGAGCGCGCCGTCGTGCCAGACCGCGATCAGCGGGGTGACGTGCGGACGGCCCTCGGGGCGGACGGTCGTCAGCCAGAAGACCTCCGCCGTCTCGATCAGCTCCCGGGCGTCGGCCCAGGACGCGGGGGAGGCGGCCGGGTCGCTGAACCGGGGGTCCAGCCGGACGTCGGGCTCGGGCGGTGCGGCGGGTGTCGCGGACATGGAGAGACCTGGCCTTCCGGGCGCGGGGCACGGGGCCGTCGCCCGTGCGTCCCCCAAGGGGGACCGTACGAGCCCCCGGAACTCATCGCACCCGGGGCCGTCACCCTGCCGGACCGGACCGGGCCGGGCCTGCCCCGTCACCCCCGGCCGGGCCCGGCCCGGCCGGACCGGAGACCGCCGCCCTGCCGCGTCACCCCGCCGGGACCGTCCGCCAGCCGCTCCCCGCGCCCGGCGCGGTCCAGTACAGCCGCCCGTCCAGGCCGATCGCCCCCGCCCCGGCCTCCGTCCCCGAGGGCGCGCCCGCGAAGAGGGGGCCGTCCGGGCCGGTCTGCCAGCGCGGGGCGCCCGCCGCGCGGCCCGCCGTGCCCGTGCCCGGGGCGTAGGTGCCGGGGGTGCCGCTGCCGGAGCGGACCGTGAGCCAGGTCCCGGCCGGGCCGGAGGCGCTCACCGGGCCGAAGCCCGAGACACCGCCGAGGTCGGTGACGGCCGGCGCCGTGACCGTGCCGTCCGCGAAGTGCGCCGAACGCACCGCGCCCGAGGACGGCTTGCGGAACAGCAGCCGCACCCCGTCCCCGTCCGGAGCCGCGCTCAGCGCCAGGGTCGTCGGGGGCAGACCGGTCGCCGTCGGGCCGGACAGCGGCGCGCCCGCGCGCGGCTGCGCCCAGGCGACCACGCTCAGCGGCGTGCCCGCGAACACGTACTGGCGGCCCCGCGCGTCCGTGGCCACCGCCGGGTCCCCGTGCAGATCGCGCCCGCCCCGGCCGCGCCACCGCGTCCAGCTGCCGTCGGAGTGCTGCGCGGTGGAGCTGAGGCTGTAGCGGCCGTTGCGCACGTACACCGTGATCCGGCCCGCCGGGTCGACGGCCGCCGCCGGGGCGCTGATGTCCGACAGGGCGTGGGCGTCGCTGCGCTCCGGGGTGCCGAGCGAGGTCCACGGGCCGAACGCGCCGTCCGCCGTGCGCTGCACCGCCGTGACGACCTCGCGCCGGTAGTCCGCCGGGCCGCCGTCGAGGACGGTACGGGTGCCGAACACGGCGATCCGCCCGTCCGGCAGGCGCACCGAGCTCACCCCGCTGTCCAGGCCACGGCCGGGCAGCAGCCGGGGGCCGGTCCAGTCGCCGCCGGCCGGGCGGTGCCAGACGGCGAGCCGGGTGTCCAGCACCGAGAACGCCCACAGGCCCCCGTCCCGGCCGGGCTGCGTCCAGGAGACCGACTCGCCCCGGGAGTAGCGGATCGACTGCGTCCAGCCGTGGCCGCCGGGGCGGGAGGCCACCTTGCGGTCGCCGCAGCCGGCGGGCGCGCCGCAGTAGTTCTCCGCGTCCATCCAGGCGTAGGTGTGCAGGGTGCGCAGCTTGGCCGCCGCGGTCTGCGGGTCGAGGGTGCGGGGGAGGCCGCCGTTGAGGTAGCCGAGGTAGTTCTGCACCCCGAACGCGGGCCGGTCCGGGACGCCCGCGTACTGGGCGAGGGCCGCCTGCGCGAACCGGGCGCCGTACATGTGGTCCTGGTGGTCGGTGGCCCGGCCGGTCTTCAGCGAGCGGCCGGGCGTCGGGTCCTGCATCCGGACGTGGGTGGGGCGGAACCGCTCCAGCAGGCCGGCGACCGTGTCGACGACGTCCTGCTTGGCGTAGCGGAAGCCCTGCCGGACGGGGGAGCCGGAGGCGAGCTGGGAGGGGAGTTCGGTGATCCGGCCGTCCCACAGGCCGTGCAGACTGACCGGCCGGTCGCCGGAGACCGACCCGGCCTCGCGCAGCTGCACCCACACCAGGGAGATCTCGGGCCGGGCGGCGAGCACGTCCAGCTCGGCGGTGGCGCCGCCCGCGGTGGGTATCTCGGTGCGGCGCCAGGGGCTGGTCCGGTCGCCGGTGGCCATCTCGGCGTAGGCGGCGCGTATGCCGTTCTGCCGGGCCTCCGCGTAGTGCGCCTTGTCGGCGGCGGGGACGGCGGCGGGGGCGAACGGGCCGGTGCGGGCCGCGTTCACGCCGTCCGACTCGCCGGCCGTGAGATACACCGAGGTCAGCCGGGTGCGGGTCTCGACGGACTGGCGGGTGTCGGGGTTCATGAAGAACAGGTCGTCGTCCGGGTGGGCCACGATCTGCACGACGGAGGCGGGGACGTGCGCGGCGGCGGGCGCGGCGGTCACGGGCCGGGCCTTCGGGGCGGCGGCCGGGGCGCCCTCGGCATCGGTGGAGGACGCGCCGGGTGCGGCGAGGAACCAGCCGGCCACCGCGACCGGGACGATCAGCAGGGCCGCCGTCGGGCCTCGACGGGACAGCAGGGCAGGACGGCGGCGGGACCCGGACGAGCGCATGGCGGTGGTGGTGCTTTCGGTGTTCAGGTGGGAGGACGCGGGCGGGCCCGGCCGCGCGGGCGGCGGTGAGCGGGTTCCGCGGTCCGACCGGCGGACATCGGCGTGATCGACGCTGATCGGCCGGGAAGACGGAAATACCGAGGATGCGGTTCAGTGGGGCGTCCATGCCAGGAACATGGCGAATGTCACGCGGGCGCGAGCGCGGGCGCGGGGCGCCCCGCGCCCGGCAGCGGGGCCGCCCGGCGGGCCCGGGCCCCGGTCCGCGCTGCGGGGGTTGCCGTGGCGCCCCGGGCCTGGGCCCAGGGGCCGCTGGGGCACGGCGGGCAGGAGCCCTCCCGCGCCCCGGGCCGGATCGTGCCGTTCCGGGGGACGCGGGGAGGCCGTCCTCGTCCGGAGAGGCCCCGGGGCCACCCGCCCGGGGGTTCGCTGGGGCACGGCGGGTGGGTGCCCCTGCCGGGCCCCCGGCGGGATCGTGCCGTTCCGGCGGGTCGCGGAGCCCGTCCTCGCCCGCAGAGGCCACCCGCCCGGGGCCCGGGCCCTGCCGCGCCCGGCCCCGGTGTGCGCCGGGGGCGGCGGTTGCGGTGGCGCCGCCCGCTGACGCGTGTCCCGGCGGGGCCCTGCCCCCGGCCCCGCCGGGCCCGCCGGATCGTGCCGTCCCGGCGGGCCCGGTCCCAGGACCCGGGCCCCGGGCCCGCCCCGCCCCGGGCCCGCCCCGCCCCGGGCCCGCCCCGCCCCGGGGCGGGGCCACCCCGCCTGGCTGCGGGCGCGGGGGTTGCCGCGGAGACGTCCGCTGTCGCGCGTCCGGCGGCGCGCTGCCCTGCCCGGGACGGCCGGATCGTGCCGTCCCGGCGGGGCGCGGACCGGGACCCCGTCCCGCCCGGCCCGGGGCGGTGACCCCGCCACACCCCGTCGTCCCGGCGGGTCGTCGCCGGGAGGCGGGGGCTAGGCTCGAACTGGCGGCATGATCGGCGGGGCCGGGCGGGCCCGTTCGGTCGTGGGTGGGTCACCGTGAGGACGGGAGAGCGGGATGACGGCGGTGCCGGGGCGCAGAAGCAGCACCTTCACGCGACTTCTGCGGCACGGATTCACCGACCCGTCCGCCGCCGAGCGGCTGCTCGATCTGCCCGCCGTGGCCGCCGTCCGCGGTGACCCCGTCCTTCTCGACGCCCTCGGCGGCACCGCCGACCCCGATCTCGCGCTGCGGTCCCTGGTCCGGATCGCCGAGGCCCACGAGGAGGAGGACGCGCGGCGCCGGTTCCTGGACACCCTCGTGGCCGCCAAGCCCCTGCGGGACCGGCTCCTCGGGGTGCTCGGCGCGTCCGAGGCGCTCGGGGACCACCTGGTGCGGCACCCGGACGACTGGCAGGCGCTCTTCACCTACGAGTCGGCCGACCTGCACCCGGGCGTCGCCGAGTTCGAGCGCGGCCTCGCCGAGGCGGACGACCCCGTCTCGCTGCGGGTCGCCTACCGGCGCTGCCTCCTCGCCATCGCCGCCCGGGACGTGTGCGGCACCACCGACGTCGCCGAGACCGCCGCCGAACTGGCCGACCTCGCCACCGCGACCCTGCGCGCCGCGCTCGCCATCGCCCGTACCGCCGCGCCCGAGGACGCCGCCGCCTGCCGGCTGGCCGTGATCGCGATGGGCAAGTGCGGCGGCCACGAGCTGAACTACGTCTCCGACGTGGACGTGATCTTCGTCGCCGAGCCGGCCAACGGCACCCACGGCGGCGGCCCCGCGACCGGCACCTCCGCGACCGGCACCCAAGGCCCCCACGCCACCGACGGCGTCCCCGACGAGGCCAAGGCCCTCCAGGCCGCCCCCCGGCTCGCCTCCCATCTGATGCGGATCTGCTCGGAGACCACCGTCGAGGGCACCATCTGGCCCGTCGACGCCAACCTCCGCCCCGAGGGCCGCAACGGCCCCCTGGTGCGCACCCTCTCCAGCCATCTCGCCTACTACCAGCGCTGGGCCAAGACCTGGGAGTTCCAGGCCCTGCTGAAGGCCCGGCCGGTCGCGGGGGACCCCGCGCTCGGCGAGGAGTACATCGACGCCGTCGCCCCCCTGGTCTGGGGGGCCGCCGAGCGGGAGAACTTCGTCCCCGACGTGCAGAGCATGCGCCGCCGCGTCGTCGACAACATCCCCGCCGCCGAGATAGACCGCGAGCTCAAGCTCGGCCCGGGCGGGCTGCGGGACGTCGAGTTCGCCGTCCAGCTCCTCCAGCTGGTGCACGGCCGCAGCGACGCGACCCTGCACAGCGGGAAGACCCTGGACGCCCTCCAGGCCCTGGCCGCCGGCGGCTACGTCGGCCGCGCGGACGCCGCCCAGCTCGACGACGCCTACCGCTTCCTGCGCGCCATGGAGCACCGCATCCAGCTCTACCGGCTGCGCCGCACCCACCTCGTGCCCGAGGACGAGGCCGATCTGCGCCGCCTCGGCCGCTCGCTGGGCCTGCGTACCGACCCGGTCGCCGAGCTGAACCGCGAGTGGCGCCGGCACGCCTCCGTGGTCCGCCGGCTGCACGAGAAGCTGTTCTACCGGCCGCTGCTGGACGCCGTCGCCCAGCTCGCCCCCGGCGAGACCCGGCTCAGCGCCAAGGCCGCCGGCCAGCGCCTGGAGGCCCTCGGCTACGCGGACCCGGCCGCCGCCCTGCGGCACCTGGAGGCCCTGTCCTCGGGCGTCAGCCGCAAGGCCGCCATCCAGCGGACCCTGCTGCCGGTGCTGCTGGGCTGGTTCGCGGACTCCGCCGACCCGGACGCGGGCCTCCTCGGCTTCCGCAAGGTCTCCGACGCCCTCGGCCAGACCCCCTGGTACCTGCGGCTGCTGCGGGACGAGGGCGCGGCCGCCGAGAACCTGGCCCGGGTCCTGTCCGCCGGCCGGCTCGCCCCCGACCTGCTGCTGCGCGCCCCCGAGGCGGTCGCTATCCTCGGCGACCCGGAGGGCCTGAAGCCGCGCGGCCGGGAGCACCTGGAGCAGGAGGTGCTGGCCGCGGTGAAGCGGGCCGACACCGCCGAGGCCGCGGTCGCCGCCGCGCGCGGGGTCCGCCGGCGGGAGCTGTTCCGTACCGCCGCGGGCGATCTGATCGGCTCCTACGGCACCGAGGACAGCCCGGCCGAGGCCGACCCGGGGGCCCTGGTGGACCGGGTCGGCACCGCCGTCACCGATCTGACGGCGGCCACCCTCGCGGGCGCCCTGCGGGCCGCCGTCGCGAACGGCTGGGGCGAGACCCTGCCGACCCGGTTCGCGGTCATCGGCATGGGCCGCTTCGGCGGCGGGGAGCTGGCCTACGGCTCCGACGCGGACGTCCTCTTCGTGCACGAGCCGCGCGAGGGCGTGGACGAGCAGGAGGCGGCCCGCGCGGCGAACACCGTCGTCGCCGAGATGCGGCGGCTGCTCCAGCTCCCGACCGCCGACCCGCCGCTGCTGATCGACGCCGACCTGCGCCCCGAGGGCAAGAGCGGCCCGCTGGTGCGCACCCTCGCCTCCTACGCGGCCTACTACCGCCGCTGGTCGCTGGTCTGGGAGAGCCAGGCACTGCTGCGGGCCCGGCACATGGCGGGGGACGCGGACCTCGGGGCCCGCTTCCTCGACCTCGCCGACCCGCTGCGCTATCCGGCGGAGGGCCTGGGCGAGGACGCGGTGCGCGAGATCCGCCGCCTGAAGGCGCGCATGGAGTCCGAGCGCCTGCCGCGCGGCGCCGACCCGACCCTGCACACCAAGCTGGGGCGCGGCGGGCTCAGCGACGTCGAGTGGACGGTCCAGCTCCTCCAGATGCGGCACGGCTGGGCCGAGCCCGGTCTGCGCACCACCCGCACCCGGGAGGCCCTGGCCGCCGCGCAGGCCGCCGGGCTGATCGCCACCGAGGACGCGGCCGTCCTGGACGAGGCGTGGGTGCTGGCCACCCGGGTGCGGAACGCGGTGATGCTGGTGCGCGGCCGGGCCGGGGACACCTTCCCCTCGGACGGCCGGGAGCTGGGCGCCGTGGGCCGTTACCTGGGCTACGGCCCGGGGCGGGTCGGGGACATGCTGGACGACTACCGCCGGGTCACCCGCCGGGCACGCGCCGTGGTCGAGGAGCTGTTCTACGGCGCGTGAGACCCCGGCGGCGACGACGGAGGGGAGGCGCCCTACCGGGTCGCGGCCGGCGGGACCACGCGGATGCCGAAGCCGTAGTCGCCCAGCGCCTCGGCCACGCCCATGAAGAGCAGGCTGAAGTGCTCCTGCCCGCGCGCGGTGCCGATGCCGCCCAGGTCGAGCAGGGAGCCGTCCGGCCAGCCGAGGTCGCGCAGCAGCCCGCGGACCGTCTCCTTGGCGCCGGTGTCCTCGCCGGAGAGGAACAGGGTGCTCGGGCCCTCCAGGGAGTCCGGCGCCACCATCAGGTTGCGGTCCACCGTGCAGAGGGTCTTGACCACCCGGGCCCGGGGGAAGGTCCGCTGGATCTCCTCGCCCAGGCTCTCCCCGGGGTGGGAGAGCGAGAAGTCCTCCGTGAAGCCCACCGCGACGTCCAGCAGCACCCGGTCCGCCAGCGCCGCCTCACCGATCGCGGACAGCAGCTCCACCGAGACCGTGCCGGGGGTCGCGTTGACCACCACGTCCGCACCGGTCACGGCCGCCGCCGAGTCCACCAGGGTCACCCTCTCGCCCGCCTCCCGGGCCGCCAGGGCGCGGACCTCCGGGTCGCCGGGCCGGCGGGAGCCGAGGAGGACCGTGTGGCCCGCCTTGGCCCAGGCGCGTGCGAGGGTGCGTCCGACCGTCCCCGTGCCGAGGATGCCGAGGGTTTTGACCGTGGTCCTGACCGTGCGTGGTGTCGTCGTCATACCCGTGACGCTACGGACGCCCGCCGGCCCGCCGCCTCGGGCGCGGGACGCAACCCGGCTGCGCCGGAAGCCCTACGCCGCCGGGCGGACGGCCCCGCGCCCGGACTCGGACATCAGGACCCAGGACGCGGGACTCAGGACCGGAAGCGGGCCAGCTTCGCCGCGAGGGCGCCGCGCGGGCGCTGCGCCGACTCGTCGACCAGCCGCGGCAGCCGGTGGGGGAGCGCCCGGTACCAGGCCCAGGAGACCGCGAAGCCGAAGGCCAGGCAGATCATGCCGCCGACCGCGTCCAGCCAGAAGTGGTTCGCCGTCGCCACGATGACGACCAGGGTCAGCGTCGGGTACAGCACGCCGAGGACCCGCACCCACGGCACCGTCGCCAGCGCGCAGATGACGATGCCGGACCAGAGCGACCAGCCGATGTGCATGGACGGCATCGCCGCGTACTGGTTGGACATGTTCTTGAGGTTGCCGGAGGCCATCGAGCCCCAGGTCTCGTGGACGAGGACGGTGTCGATGAAGTTCTGCCCGTTCATCAGCCGAGGGGGCGCGAGCGGATACAGGTAGTAACCGACCAGTGCCACACCGGTGGTGGCGAACAGCACCAGCCGTGTCGCCGCGTAACGGCCCGGATGCCATCGGTACAGCCACACCAGCACACCGATGGTGACCACGAAGTGGAGGGTGGCGTAGTAGTAGTTCATCGACACGATCAGCCATGTCACCGAGTTCACGGCGTGGTTGACCGACTCCTCGACCGCTATACCGAGGGTCTGCTCCGCCTGCCAGATCCAGTCCGCGTTCCGCAGGGCCTCGGCCTTCTGCTCGGGGACCGCGTTGCGGATGAGGGAGTACGTCCAGTAACTCACCGCGATGAGCAGGATCTCGAACCAGATCCGCGGACGGCGGGGGGAGCGGGGGCCGCGGGCGCGGGGAGCGCCCGTGTCCGGGGCAGCGCTCGCGGCGGCCTCGTCGTCCACGATGGGTGACGGGGTCGCTGTTCGGCTGTCCAGAGTCTTCACAGTCGCTTCACCCATGGGACGAGAGTTTGCCAGAAACACGGCCCACCCTGATCATCCCTCGGTCGGGTCCCGGCCGCACCCGCTCCACCTTAGGGACGAGGTACCTCCCGGGGATGCGGCAGGGTCGCCGTTCGGGGCGCGGAGGCGGTTGAACCGCGGACGACCAGCTCGGGCATGAAGACGAACTCGCCGTGCACCGGGGCCCGGCGCCCGTCGCTGCCGTCGCCCGCCGAGTGCACGTCCCCGATCTCCTCCAGCAGCGCGCGGACGGCCGCCTGGCCCATCGCCGGTACCGGTTTGCGCACGGTCGTGAGCGGAGGGTCGGTGAACGCGATCAGCGGGGAGTCGTCGAAGCCGACGACGGAGACGTCCCCCGGTACGTCCAGGCCGCGCTGCCGCGCCGCCCGGATCGCGCCCAACGCCATCATGTCGCTCGCGCAGACAACGGCCGTGCAGCCGCGGTCCATCAGCGCCGAGGCGGCCGCCTGCCCGCCCTCCAGGGTGTAGAGGGAGTGCTGCACCAGCTCGTCCTCGACCGCGTCCGCCGGGCCGCCGAGCTGGTCCCGCACCGCCCGCGCGAACCCCTCGATCTTCCGCTGTACGGGGACGAAACGCCGTGGCCCGACGGCCAGTCCGATCCGGCTGTGGCCGAGGGAGACCAGATGCGTCACCGCGAGCTGCATCGCCCCCCGGTCGTCCGGGGAGATGAACGGCGCCCGCACATACGGCGAGAAGCCGTCCACCAGGACGAACGGGACGCCCTGGGCGCGCAGCCGCTCGTAGCGGTCGGTGTCCGCGTTGGTGTCGGCGTGCAGACCGGAGGCGAAGATGATGCCCGAAACGCCCCGCTCCACCAGCATTTCGGTGAGTTCGTCCTCGGTGGAGCCGCCCGGGGTCTGGGTGGCCAGCACCGGTGTGTAGCCCTGCCGGGTCAGCGCCTGCCCGATCACCTGGGCGAGCGCCGGGAAGATCGGGTTCTCCAGCTCGGGCGTGATCAGGCCGACCAGCCCCGCGCTGCGGCGGCGCAGCCGCACGGGCCGTTCGTAGCCGAGGACGTCGAGAGCGGCGAGGACGGACTGGCGGGTGGTCGCGGCGACTCCGGGCTTCCCGTTGAGAACCCGGCTCACCGTCGCTTCGCTGACCCCCGCCTGGGCGGCTATGTCGGCCAGGCGTGCGGGTGCGGTCACGGATTGGACTGTACCGGTCGCACCCGCGTCTGCACACACCGCCACCGCACCGCCACCGGCTGCGCCCGTGGAGTGCCCGGGGCCGGCCGGCGGAACCGCGCAAGGTGCGAAACACGTGCCACGGGCGAGTGGTTCACCGGGTGCCGGCATGAGTATCCGCACCCATGCGCCGCCCGCCCGGACCGCCTACGCTCGCCTCGCACCGACACCGCGGGGGCGGTACCGGCACGGGCCGGGGTGCAGTGAACGCGCAGTGAACCACAGGGGGATGCCATGTCCGGACAGCAGCCGGCGGCCCAGCGCCGCCGTACCGCCGCGCTCTGCGCGGCACTCGCCGCCACCGCCGTACTCACCGGCTGCGGCAAGGGCGACGGGGAGCGCACCACGGCGAAGGGCGGCGAGGGTTCGCCCTCCCCGACGGCCTCCGCCTCGCCGTCGCCGTCCGCCTCGCCGTCCCCCTCCACGGGGGCGCTGCCGGACGCCTACGACTTCACGCCCGATCCGGAGCGGGTCCCGAAGACCGCCGAGCGGGCCCGCGAACTCACCCGCAACGCCGCCCTGGAGCCCGCCGACTGGACGCCCGGGATGGTCCGCCACGACCCGTACGAGGTGGCCGGCAGCCGCCCGCTGCTGCCCGACTCCTGCACCTGGACGCGCACTCCGCTGCCCGACGGGATGCTCGACAGCTACACCCGGCGGATCGACCTGCCCGCCAAGGACGGCAAGGGCCGCGTCCAGGGCTCGCTCACCGTCACCGTGCACCGCACCGAGGCCCTGGCGGACCGGGAGATGAAGGACACCGTCCAGGAGAGCTTCCGCTGCCCGGTGCAGCAACTCGGCGGCGGGCAGCGGCTCGACGGCCTGATGTCCATGCACCTCGACCCGAAGGACGTCAAGAACGCCGACGCCACCCTCTTCGAGTCCGGCAAGTACACCGGCCCCGGCTCGGGCGGCCCGCAGCCCTATGTGTGGACCAAGTCCCGGATCGGCAGCGTCACCACGGCCGTCTCGGTCAAGGGCGCCAAGGGCCACACCGTCTCCGACCTGATCCGGCTCGCCGCCGAGGCGGGCGCCAAGCTGCTGTACCGCGTCGAGCTGGAACTGAAGTGACGGTGTCCCGGACGCCGTCAGTGACACCGTCGTCCCGAAGAGAGTCCGAAGCGAGCCCCTGACGTGAGCCAACTGCAACCCCTCGGACCGGGCGACCCCGCCCGCGTCGCCGGATACCGGGTCCTCGGCCGCCTCGGCGCGGGCGGCATGGGCGTGGTGCTGCTCGGGCGCTCCCCGGGCGGGGCGCTCGCCGCCATCAAGCTGATCCGCGCCGAGTACGCCGACGACGCCGCCTTCCGCGCCCGCTTCCGGCGCGAGGTGGCCATCGCCCGGCAGGTGCGCGACCGGTACGCGGTGCCCGTGGTGGACGCCGACACGGAGGCCGCCGCGCCGTGGCTGGCCACCGAGTTCGTGCCCGGCCCCTCCCTGTCGGAGGCCGTCGCGCACACCGGTCCGCTGCCCGAGCCGGGCGTCCGCGCGCTGGGCGCGATGCTCGCCGAGGCGCTGGACGCCGTGCACCGGGCGGGGATGGTGCACCGGGACGTCAAGCCGGGCAATGTGCTGCTCGCCCTCGACGGGCCCCGGCTCATCGACTTCGGCATCGCCCGCGCCCTCGACGACACCGTGCTCACCGCCACCGACATGGTCGTCGGCTCACCCGGCTTCCTCTCGCCCGAACAGGCCACCGGGGCCCGGGTCGGCCCGTCGAGCGACCTGTTCTCCCTCGGCTGCGTGCTGGTGTGGGCGGTGACCGGCACACGGCCGTTCGGCAGCGGGCCGGTGGACGCCGTGCTGTTCCGCACGGTCCACGACGAGCCCCGGCTCGACGGAGTCCCGGACGGGCTGCGCCCGCTGGTGGCCGCCTGCCTCGACAAGGACCCCGCCCGCCGGCCCACCGCCGCCGAACTGCGCGCCGCCTGGGCCGAGGACGCGGGCGGCGGCTGGCTGCCCGGCCCTGTCACCCATCTGATCGCCGAACGGTCCGCCCGGATGCTCGCCCTGCCGGACATCGAGGCGACCAGCGTCTCCCTCCCGGCCCCTGAACCGGCCACCGCCGGGGCCCCCGGCGCGACCGTGCCGGGTGGTGCCGTCCCGCCGCCCGGGCGGCGCCGGATGCTGACCTGGCTCGGCGCGGGGGCCGCCGTCGTCGCCACCGGCGGCGGCACCACGGCCTGGCTGCTGGGCCGCCGCGAGGACCGCACCACCGGCACGGGCGAGGGGGACGGCACCACCGCCGACCGGCCCGTGGTCCACCTCGGCCTCCAGGCCGACCTGAGCGGCCCCGGGCGGGCGGCGGGCCGCGCCCATGAACAGGGCATGCGCCTCGCCGTCGCGGAGCACAACGCCCGCGCGGACGAACCGTTCACCCTCCGGCTCACCGTCGCCGACGACCGGGGCGACACCGAAGGAGCGGTCGCGGCGGCCGAGAAGCTGATCGCGGACGAGTCCGTCGCCGCCGTCGTCGGCGCGACCGGCACGGACGCGGCGGGCGCCGTGCTGGGCCTCTACGACACGGCGGCGCTCACCCTGCTCAGCGCCCTGGACGGCGACACCCGCCACATCAACCGCGTCTTCCTGTGCGCCCGCCCCAGCAACGCGATGCAGATGTACCCGGTCTCCCAGTACCTGGGCCTGCACGACCTGGACGACATCGCCCTGGTCGACGACGAGACCGAGTACGGCCGCCAGGTCACCCGCTTCCTCGGCGAGGGACTGCGCGGCACCGGCGGCCGGAGCGTCCTCGCCGAGACCGTCCCCGAGGGCGCCGCCGACCTGGACGCACGGGCCCGCGCCCTGGTCGCGAAGAAGCCCGGGGCCGTGGTGCACGGCGGGGGAGCGGAGGCCGCCGCCGCGTTCGCGCGGGCCCTGGCGAAGGCCGGTTACCGGGGGCCGCGCATCGCCAGCCAGGCCGCGCACGAGGAGCGTTTCACCGCCTCGGCGGGCGGCGCGGCGGACGGCTGGCTGGTCGTCTCCACCGCCACCGACCCGCTCGCCGCGCCCGGCGCCCGGGAGTTCACCCGCGCCTTCCGCACCCGCCACGACGGCGACCCGCCCCCGCCGTTCGCCGCCGAGGCGTACGACCTGGTGGGCCTGGTCGCCGGCTGCGTACGGGACGCGGGCCGCGCGTCGGTCTCCCGGGGCGACCTGGTGCCGCTGCTGCGCCGGGCCCGGCACGAAGGCGTGTCCCGGAATTACGCCTTCGAACCGCAGAACGGCGGCTTCGTGGGCACCGGCGTCTCCTTCTACCGGGTCACCGGCGGCCGGTTCCGCTACCTGGGGACGGACGCGCGCAAGGTGTGAACCCGGGCGGGAGCCGGGGGTGCTGTTTCAGGAACCGGCGCGCTGGGCCGGGACCTTGAGGACCTCGGGCGCGAGCCGGGCCAGCCGCACCATCAGGTCCCCGAACGGGCCGTCGGCCGGCTCGTCCGCGAGCATGCCGACCAGGACGGCCGCCATCTCCGCGTCGTACGCGGCGCTCACCGCCGCCAGCGCCGCGAAGTCGTGCACCAGCTGCAACTCCAGCTCGGCGCGCGGCACCGCGCGCCCGTCCAGCCAGATCAGCGCCGTGGACTCGGCCAGCGACACCCAGGAGCGGACCACCAGCGCGAGCCGGGGAGACGGCTCGGCGACCCCGAGATGGGCCAGGATCTGCTCGTACGCGGCCTGCCGGACGTCGTCGATCATCGCGGTCGTGGTGGAGGAGCCGACCGCCGGGCCGCCCCGCATCAACGCCGAGAAACCCGGGCCGTGTTCGTCGACGAAGTCGAAGAACCGGCCCATCACGCGCAGCAGCCGCGCCCCGAGCGGGCCCTCGTGCGGCTCCTCGAACCGGGCGGCCAGCTCCTCGGCCGCCCGGCGCAGCGCCGCCTCGTACAGGCTCTGCTTGCCCGGGAAGTAGTGGTAGACGAGCGGCCGGGAGATCCCGGCGGCGGCCGCGATCTCGTCGATCGAGACCTCGTCGGGGGAGCGGTGGCTGAACAGCTCCAGCGCCACGCCGATGAGCTGTTGCCGGCGCTCCTCGACGCCCATCCTCCTGCGCACCCCGGTCGTCATACGAACACCCTACCGACTGACCGGAACGCGCCCGTCCCCGGAGCGCGCCCGCGCACCCCGGGGCAGCGCCCGTCCCCGGCCCGGACCGCGGCCCGTCACAGGTCCAGGACCAGCCGCTTCCCGTGGCAGCGGGAGACGCAGAGCAGCATCGCGTCCTTGCGCTCCTCCTCGCCGAGGAGTTCGTCACGGTGGTCGACCTCGCCGTCCAGGACCCGTTGGCGGCAGGTGCCGCAGAAGCCCTGCTCGCAGGAGTAGAGGACGTCCGGCAGGCGTTCGCGCACCGCGGCGAGCACCGACTGCCCGGCGGCCACCGGCACCACCGCGCCGGTGCGCCGGAGTTCGACCTCGAACGCCGTCCCCGGGTCCGCGGCGGCGGTCGCGGCCCCGGCGGCGAACCGTTCCAGCCGCAGGGTGCAGCCCGCCGGGAGGAGGTCCCCGACCGCCGCCATCAGCGGCGCGGGGCCGCAGGTGTGGACGGCGGTGCCGGGGGCGGTGCCGGCCAGGAAGGCGGCGAGATCGGGGAGACCGTCCTCGTCCTCGGGCACCACGAGCAGCCGCCCGCCGGGCCCCTCCGACCCGGCGGGCCGCGTGGGTCCGCCGGCCTGCGGGCGTCCGGCGGACCGTGCCAGTTCCGTGAGTTCGCCGAGGAAGGGCATCGAGGCGCGGGAACGCCCGCAGTACAGCAGCCGCCAGGGCAGGCCCGCGGCGGCGACCGCCCGGACCATCGGCAGGACGGGGGTGATGCCGATGCCGCCCGCGACGAAGAGATACCCGGGCGCGGGCGCCAGCGGGAAGCGGTTGCGCGGGCCCCGGATCTCCAGTTCGGTGCCCTCGGTGAGCTGTTCGTGCACCTCGCGGGAGCCGCCGCGCCCGTCCTCCACCCGTCGGACCGCGACCGTGTACACATCCGCCTCGGCCGGGTCGCCGCACAGCGAGTAGGGCCGTACCAGGCCCGAGGGGAGCACCAGGTCGATGTGCGCGCCGGGCTCCCAGGCGGGCAGCCCGGGGGCCTCCAGGCGGAGCCGGACGACCCCCTCGGCGGGCTCGGTGCGCGCGGTGACGACCGCGCGGCGCACGGGCGTACGCGGGCGGCCCTGCCCGGAGACGGGCGTCGCCAGCGCGGGCATCGGCCACAGCGGGGCCCGCCGGATACGGCGGCGGGCGGCCCGCCGGGCGAGCAGGGCCGCCCCGGCGACCAGGACGGCGGTGCGCAGTCGGGGCATCTCAGCGGCCCCCGCCCGCGCCGGGCGAGGTGGCCAGATAGGCCACGGCCTGCGCCGTGCTGCACTCCTGGGAGGGGTGGTAGGCGCGGCTGAGGTAGCGGGGGATGGACCGGATCATGTCCTCGGTGCGCGGCAGGACCCCGTGGCGGCCCGCCCGGTGGAACTGCCCGAAGCTCGCCCGGCCGTCGAGCAGGGTCGGGTCGTTCTCCATGAAGAAGCGCGCGCCGCGCTGCCACAGGAAGACCAGGGTGGAGAAGGCGACGGCCCAGGTGCGGACGCGCCGGCGGTAGCCGCCGTCCACGTGCATGAAGAGGTCGAAGGCGACCGAGCGGTGCTCGACCTCCTCGGCGCCGTGCCAGCGCAGCAGGTCCAGCATCACCGGGTCCGCGCCGCGCCGGTCCAGCTCCTCGGCGTTGAGGACCCAGTCGCCGAGGAAGGCGGTGTAGTGCTCGATCGCCGAGATCAGGGCGACCCGCTCCATCAGCCACCAGCGGCTCGCCCGGCCCGGCGGCAGGGTCCGGTCGCCGAGCAGCTTCTCGAACATCCAGTCCACCTGGGCGGTGTACGGCGTGGGGTCCAGACCGAGTTCGCGCAGATGCGGCAGGACGTCGTCGTGCGCCTGGGAGTGCATGGCCTCCTGGCCGATGAACCCGATGACGTCCTGGCGCAGCTGCTCGTCGCGGATGTACGGCAGCACCTGCCGGTAGACGTGCACGAACCAGCGCTCGCCCGCGGGCAGCAGCAGATGCAGGACGTTGACGGTGTGCGTGGCGAACGGGTCGCCCGGTATCCAGTGCAGGGGCGTGTCCGCCCACTCGAAGGAGACCTTGCGCGCCGTGAGCGTGGTCCGCTCCGAAGCCACCGGCCGGGGCTGCGTGTTAGACATGGCGTCAATGTACTGAGGAGTACGCCGGGGTGACAGGGGTCTGCGCGGACTTCCTGACGGGCGGGGCGTATACCGCAGGGGCGCGCACTGCGGGGGCGGTCGCCGGGGCGGGCGTGTCCCCGGGGCGCGTGTGCCGTGCCGTCCCGTGGAGTGCCGTGCGCGCCGGGTCAGCGCAGGGCGCCCTCCCGCGTCCCGTCCGCCAACTCCCCGTCCAGCCCGGCCCGGGCGCCCTCCCGCGCCCGCACCGCGAGGGTGGGCCCCTCGCCCTCGCCCGTCACCCCGCCGGACAGCCTCAGCGAACGGTACGGGCCCCCGCCCGCGGCCAGGGCGTACCACTGGCCCGCCTGCGACTGCCAGAGCACCCCCGCCAGCACCCGCGGCCGGCGCACCCCGCACGCCGGGGTGCCCTGCGCGCGGGCCACCACCGTGGCCGGGGCGGCGGGCCGGGCGGGCGGCGGCAGGAACTGAGCCATGACCCGGTTGCCCGGGCCCCGCCAGGTCTCGCCCCGGGTGCACAGCCACACGGCCGTCCCGTTCGCCTCGGGCAGCCGCTGACGCGCGTACGCCCAGCCGTTGACCTCCCGCACCCCGTGCGAACGCAGCGCGGTCAGCGAGCACGCGGCCCGGGCCCAGACGGCGCGGGCCGCCGTCCCGTCCGCGTCCCGTGCCGCGTCGGGCGGGCCGAAGGTCAGCCGCGCCGGGGCGAGTTCGCCGAGATCGGTCAGGAGCCGGGTGGCGCCGTCCGCGTCCTCGACGCGCAGGGTCTCCCACACCTCGCAGGAGTCCTCCCGGCCGACGGTGCGCAGCGGCTCCGTCACATCGGCGCTGTCCCGGCCGAGCGGGCGCGGCCGGGCGTCCGGGTCGAGCAGGTCCCGTACGGACACCTCCCGCACCCAGGGCGCGGTCAGATAGCGCACCGAGCCGCCGGTCCGGCCCGCGACCAGGGCCGCCGCCGAGGCCGCGTCCGCGCCGTCCGTGCGGGCGAAGTCCAGGGCGGACGCGCCGCCGGGCCGCAGGGACTCCGCGTACCGCACGATCCGCAGCCCGTCGTGGAGCAGCACCACCCGCGCGCGGCCGACCTCCCCGGCGAACAGGAGCTGCGCGGGCCCGGCGGGCGGGCCGGACGGGGTGCCGGGGGTGGCCGAGACGGTGATCCCGCCGGACGGCTCCGCCCACATCGCCAGCGCCCGGCCCAGCAGCGCGGTGTCCTCCGTGAGCGTGCCGCGCACCGGCCACACCGAGAAGTCCCGCCGGGTGGACGCCTCCCAGGCCGACGCGGAGACTCGTGTCAGCGACTCGGGGGTCAGCGCCCGCGCCGCGTCGTCCGGGCGGCCGTCGCCGCCGGTGCCGGGCAGGGCGAGCAGGGTCCCGCAGACGGCGAGCGCCGCGAGGGCCGCCGCGCCGGCGCGCAGCCGCCGTCCCCGGCGATCCGGGTCGGGCGGGCGCACCTGGAGCGAGCAGGCGTCGAACCCGGAGGACAGGAACAGCTCCCCGGGCAGCTCCCGCGCGGGCACCGCGTCCGCCTCCGCGACCGCGGCGGCCGGGTCGGCGACCCCGGCGGCCGCGAGCAGGTCCCGTACCCGGGCGTCGTCCAGCCCTTCGAGGCCGCGCAGCACACACACCGCGCGCCCGGGGCCGGAGAGCTCCGACAGGCGCTGGTCCAGGGCGAGTTCACCGCTGCCGCCGGGCCGCGGGAACACCCGAAGCCCCCAGACGCGCGGCAGCGCGGACGGCAGCAGCCGCCCCCGCAGCGCCCCGCGCACCACCCGCGCCCGGGCGAGCGCGTACGCCGCGTCCACGGCCCCGCCCTCCTCCTCCGGCCGCCGCGCCCGCGGCACCCGGACCACCGCCTCCCGCCCACGCGGCAGCGCCCGCCGCGCCACGGCATGCGCGGCGAGCACCCGCCGACGCCGCCCGTACGACGCGGGCAGCAGCAGATAGGCGAGCCGCACCAACCGCGGATACTCCCCGCACACCCCGCTCGCGGCCACGGCACCGAAGCCCTCGACGACGGGTGAGGAGACGGTCGGGGAATCGGCCGGCTGTCGCTGCATGCCCTCAGAACGAGCCACGGGCCCGAGGGTCACCACCGGGCCGCCGCCGGGCCGGGCTCGGGCGCGCGCATCGGTCGGCGACCGCCTTGGCCCGCGTCCCCCCGACCGTGCACCGCCCCCGGCCGACGCCCCCGACCGTGCACCGCCACCGGCCGGCGGCCCCGGCCGAGCCCGGCTGGGCTGTCCCCGGGCCCCGGCCCGGGTACGAACCCACCCCCGCCGGGCCGCGGCACCGCTCCCGGGGGCCCCGCCCGCCCGGGGCCGAGCCCCGGGCCCGCCGGGCCGCTCCGGGGCCCGGCCGGGGGAGGTCCGGCAGTGGTCCGCAGGCTCCGCCCGGGTGGCCCGCGCGCGCCGCCCCGCTGCCCGGGCAGGTCCCGGTCTCGGCCCGGACCTGCCCGGGACCGTCGTCCGGGGTGCTCGGCAGAGCCGGCCCGCCCTCAGCGGCGCCCGCCCGGGGCCGAGCCCCGGGCCCGCCGGGCCGGTTCCTGTCCGAGACCGGGCCGGGGCCCGGAACCGGGCCCGGGGACCGCGCAGGGTCCGCCGCCTCGGGCAGGGGTGCAACCCGCCCGGCGGAGCGGCCTGCCGGGCCCGGCTCCACACGGGCACCGGGTGCGAGCCCCGCCCGCGAGCCCGGGACCCAAGGCGCCGGGCTCGCGGACGGGGTCCGCTGCGGCCGGAAGCGGGCCGCGCGCCCGCGCGGCTACGCCCCCGTCACCCCCCACCCGCTGAAGCGCGCCGTCCCGCGCGCACCCCCGCCGCCGTTGCCCGCCGACTGGAAGAGGCCCGCGTCCTGGACGGTCGACGCGCCGGGGACGGTCGCGGTGGCGACCGTGCGCCAGGTGGCGCCCGCGTCGGTGGAGAACGCGCCCGTGAAGGTGCCGGAGACGTTGCGGGTCAGGCGCAGCAGGACCGGGGCGCGGACGCCCGCGATCCGGCGCTGGGTGTCCAGGGAGCCGTCGCCGTTGGTGTCGTACGCCATCGCGACGCCCCGGCCCGGTGTCACCGCCAGGGTGACGAAACCGGTGGCGCCCGGCGCGGACAGGTCGTCGCGGACGGTGATCCCCGCCCGCGCCCATGCGCCGGTGTCGTCCTGCGCGTCCACCCGCAGCAGCACGCTCCCGCCCGGGCGCAGCGCCCCCGGCCGGTACGCGGTGCCGAACTCCACCGTGCCGCGCCACAGGTCCGCGCCGCCGCCGGCGATCGCGAAGCGGTCGCCGAGCTGCCCGAACACCGCCTCGTTGGAGGTGTACGTGCGCCAGCCCGCGTCCAGCGGTGCCGCCAGGTGCAGATCGCCCCGCCGGGTGACCGCCACCGGCTCCTCGCCCAGCGGGCCGTAGCGGGCGGTCAGCGCGTACGGCAGCGGCACCAGCGGCTCGGTCAGGTCCACCGCCGGGGCCGTGACCCGCCAGACCGCCTCGCCGCTGCCGCCCGCCGGGACCCCGTCCAGCCGCGCCGGGCCCTGCCGGTCGGTGTCCGGCCCGGTCAGCTCCAGCTCGACCGGGCCGGTGGCCCGCAGCCCGCTGAGGTTCCGGAAGGTGACCGTCACCCTGCCCGTACCGCCCGGTGTGAGCCCCGGCGGGTCGCAGCGCAGCGAGGCCGCGCCCTGGTACGGCGCGACGGCCAGCGCGTCGCGCACCCGCAGCGCCGTCCGGTACGCGTCCCCCGTCGCCCGCACCGGATACGGGGTGCGCTCCCGGGTCCACGCCTCCTCCGCCGGGTACCAGTCGAAGGACTTCGGCGCCCGCCCCTCCGCCAGCGCGTCCCCGTACTCCGTGAGGAACGCCTCCCACTGCGGCACATGGACGTCCTCCATCAGCCCCTGCCAGTCGCGGTTGGCGTAGTTGCTCAGCTCGTTCGCCGCCGCCCGGTCCGCCCAGGTGGTGACCAGCGCCCGCGCCGTGCGCTCCAGCTCCACCGCCTCCGACGTCGAGGTGGCCAGCCGCTTGGCGTCCTCCAGCCACGGCCCGAGCAGGAACTGCCGGTGGCAGCCCGCCGTCGTCCCGCTGAGCCGCATCAGCCGCAGCCACAGCGCCCCGATCGCCCGGAACGACTCCGCGTCCTTCTCCCGGTACGCGGCCCGCAGCGGCACCTGGAGGGTGCGCGAGCGGTTGGCGAGGGCCTGCCGCGCCACATCCGTGAGGTCGTGCCGGTACGCGTCCGAGTCCCGCAGCTCCGGCCGCACCCGCAGCAGCGCGTCCAGCGCCCGGTCGAAACCGGCCTGGTCGAAGGCGGTGTTGACCGCCGAACCCAGCGACGGCCGCCGCGAGAACAGCGAGTCGTGCGGCCGCCCGTCGCTGCTGGTCAGCCGGTACGCGGTGGCCGCCAGCGCCGCGAACGCCTCGCGCGCGGCCGGGTCCTCGCCGCCGTAGCGCACCTCCGCGTACGAGGCGAACCACGCCTCCCGGTCGATCGTCTCCTCGCGCCAGGCCAGCTCGCTGAAGAGCTCCAGCGCCGCCGGGTCCCGCTCCGCCGCCTCCGGCATGTACGCGGTGCCCACCAGGGCGCTGCCCGGCCGGTCCCGCCAGGCCGTGAACTTCGCCGTCCAGCGGTCGGTGTTGGCGCCGATCGTCGTCCGCCCGCCGAAGTTGGGGATGGTCCCGAACGCGTACGGCGCCCCGCCCCACTCGGTGTCCCGGTCGGTGACCGTGTCCAGGTCGGAGAGCCCGTCCACGATCAGCATCCGGGAGGTGTCCACGGAGTCCAGCAGCGCCGGGCGCGGGTTGGACTGCCAGCCCAGGATGACCCAGGTCGCCCCCGGCCGGGCCTCCTGGAGGGACCGCTCCACCGCGCGGGCCGCGTCCGGCACGGGCACGTCCCCGGCGGTGCCGCCCTCGTGGAGGAGGTCCATCTTGAAGTACGCGACCTCACCGAACAGCTCCTCCTGGTGCCGGTAGAAGGCCCGGCCGGCATCGGCGAAGGCGCGGGTGCGCGGGTCCAGCCAGTCGGGCCGGCGCAGCCCGTTCCAGGTGCCCTGCGGGACGACCCGGGCGTCGCTGTCCGGGTTGCGGGCCGCGAAGCCGTCCGGCACCGTCCCGAACCAGCCCGGCAGCACCGGCCGCATGCCCAGCTCCCGCAGCCGGTCGCAGATCCGCCGCGCCAGCTCGGTGCGCCGCTCCAGCAGCGCCGCCGACATCGGCCCGCCGTACTCGCTCATGTTCTGGAGCAGCCACCACGGCTGGTGCGAGGGCGCGGGCAGCCAGGTGCGCGCCTCGGTGTCCGAGTAGCCGAAGTCCCTGAGGAGCCGGTGGTAGACCGCCTCCTGGCCGGGCGTCACCAGGACCTCGTTGCAGCCGTGCAGCGCGAGCACGTCGATCAGCCGCTCCCAGCGCGCCCAGTCGGCGTAGGGGGCGGTGTAGCCGTCGTGGGTGTCGTTGTACGCGAACCGGTGCGGGACGGTCGCCGTACGCTCCAGCGGGGTGGCCGGGGCCGGCAGCACGGCGGGCAGGTCGAGCTGGGAGCCGGACCACGAGATGTGCGCCCGGCAGACGTACTTGAGGTACCAGTGGACGCCGGTGAGCAGCACGGCCGCGTCGGTCCCCGCGACCTGGATCCGCCCGGCCGTGCCGGTGACCCGGAACCGCTCGGGCCCGGTCAGGGCGCGCAGCGCGAACTGGTGGGCGTGCCGTGGCAGCAGGCGCTCCAGCGCGGCCCGGGCGGGCGCGAGGGTGTCGGCCCGGCCCCCGCCGGGCGGGGGCGGCGGCGGTGCCGCGAGGGCGGGGGAGGCGGCCGCCGCACCGGGGGCGGCGAGCACCGCACCCGCCCCGGCCAGTCCGGCGGCGCCCAGCAGGGTACGTCTCGACAGCTCGGCCATATCCCGTTCCTCCGTGGTGCGGCGGGGACTCCTGGTGCGTGCGGGAGCGCACGTTACTCGCGGTTCACTCCCCGAACGGGGACCTGTGGGGGCACCATGGCCGGATGCGGACGACCACGAACACGAGTACGGCACGGGTGGCCCGGACAGGACTGGCGGTTGCGGCCCTGGTCCTCGCGGCTGCCTGCTCATCGGGTGAAAAGAACAACGGGCGTGTCGCGGACGCGCCCGAGGCGGCCACCGGGAGCCTGGAGGAGATAGCGAAGCGGGCCGACTGCGAGCCCAACATCCAGACGGACGCGGCCGAGCTGCGGCAGGCGAACTGCGCGACCAAGGACGGCCGCTACATCCTGACGACCTTCGCCACGGACCGCGGCCAGCGCGAGTGGATCAACGAGGCGAACGACTACGGCGGTGTGTACCTGGTCGGCCGGAAGTGGGTCGCGAGCGGCGACGAGAAGGTGGTCGCCGCGCTGCGGGAGCGCCTGGGCGGCGAGGTCGAGACGGGCACGGACCACGGCGCGCACACGGACGGGCCGGGCAAGGGCGGCTCGGACGGCGGCCAGGACCAGGACCACGAGGAGCACAAGGACCACGACGAGGATCACAAGGGGCACGGGGAGAAGTCGGAGGACCACGGGGAGCACGAGGGGCACGGGGGCTGACGCCCCGCCCCCCGCTCACGGTCCCGGGCCGGCCGGCCCGGGACCGTGGCGGCACCCGTCCGCGTTCCGTCCGTCCGCACGCACACCGGGGCCGGGACCGGCTGGAGGAGTCCAGCCGGTCCCGGCCCCGGCGCGTCCCGCGGGTTACCGGTGGTGGGGTGTCACCGGCACCTGCGGTTGCCGTTGATGCAGTTGACCATCTTGTTCATGAGCCTCGCGTCGAAGACGTTGATGAAGTCGCCGTGGTCGGTGACGGGTTTGTGGAGTTGTTCGGGGAAGGAGTCGACGGCGAAGACGACGGGGTTGTCGCCG